>PLZT01000228.1 GCA_003152255.1 Methylocystaceae bacterium
GTGAAGTGGAAATGCACGTTCTTGTGACGCTTCAGCCACATGTCGCGCTTGGGCTTGTGGGTCGAGAGATTGTCGAGCACGACATGGATTTCGCGATCCGGATGATCGGCGACGACCTTGTTCATGAAGTCGAGGAATTCGATGCGCCGCCGGCGTTTGTAATGGCGCCCGACGACCTTGCCGCTTTTAAGATCGAGCGCGGCGAAGAGCGTCGTCGTTCCATTACGTTTGTAGTCGTGCGACTGGCCGGTGATGGCGCGCCCATTGGGGAGCTTCAGATAGCCCTGCGCGCGTTCGAGCGCCTGAATCGACGGCTTTTCGTCGATGGCGAGCACGATGGCGTTCTCGGGCGGCGCCATATAGAGCCCGACGATTTCGGCGGCCTTGGCGGCAAACTCCGGGTCGTTGCTGACGCACCAGGATTTGCGGCCGGAAAGATCGATCTTTTGCGCGCGCAAAAAGCGCCAGACATATTGAACATGCACGTCGCCGAGCGCCTTGGCGATCAGCGGTCCGCTCCAGTTGGCGTAGCCCTTTGGCGACGGCGAATCGAGCAGCGCAAGAATGCGGCGATCCGTCTCGCCGTCGTATTTGGGTTCGGCGCCGCGCGCGCCGACTTCCGAAAAACCGGCAAGCCGATCCTTCGCATAGCGCACCCGCCATTTCGACGCCGTGCCGGTCGTGCAGCCCAGCGCGCGACCGATCGCCCGCGTCGCCGCGCCCTCCGCCGCCATGAGCACGATTTGCGCCTTCAGACGCATGCGGTGTTCTGTCTTCGTCGAACGCGCCAAAGCTTCGAGTTCGGCCCGCTCCAAATCCGTCAAACTGATCGCCGTCGCGTCCGGAATGCTGCGCATTCAACCTTGAATCACGGCTCGCTAATCAACGATAGTGGGTACTAGTCACTTCCGATTCACATAATAACCCGATATCACAAGTGAGGCCGACGATGAAGATGCGAGTGATCCTCCATCATCGAGGAGCTTTGTGACTTATGCAGCCGGAAGAGCGAGCGCCGATCGTTGAACCGATAGGACAGTTCGCAAGCAGGGTCGCCATCCTGCTCGCGATGATCGGCGCCGCTCTGGCGGCGTGGACCCTACGAGAAGTGGCGTTTATTTTGTTCGGCGCGCTTGTGCTTGCCAACGGCATGAACGCGGTGGCGTGCTTTCTCGCGCGCAAGGTTCGAATTCGATACGCCCTCGGCTTGCTGGCTGTGGTGACGACTGGCTTAACGGTGCTTGGTGCGGTCGGTTGGTTTTTTGGCGCGACAATCAACAACCAGCTGGAGGAGTTGTCGGATAAAATCCCCGACGGTCTTCAGTGGCTCACAAATCAGATTGAAGCACGCCCTTATATGCGCGATTTGTTGTCCAAATTGGAGATAAACGACCTTTCCGGCACGACAGGATGGATCGCCAAGACACTGACGCCGATCTTGCGATCCTTTCTCGGGGCGGCCGGCTCGCTTGTCGTAATGGCGATAGTCTCGATCTATCTGGCGGCGCAACCGGAGCGCTATCGCTCCGGGGCCTTGCGGCTATTGCCATTTTCGGCGCGGTCGAAAGCGTCGGAATTGTTAGATGCGACAGGCAATATCCTCGGTCGATGGCTCGCGGGGCAAGTCGCCGTCATGGCCACCGTCGGCCTGCTTTCCGGCGTCGGGCTCTGGCTCTTGGGAATCGACGCGGCTTTCGTTCTAGGCCTCGTGGGCGGCCTGATGTCCTTCGTGCCATATCTCGGATCAGTGATGACGGCCGTTTTAGCGACGCTCTTCGCCCTGGCGCAAGGTCCTTACCACGCTGCGGCGGTGATAGTGATGTATATATGCGTGCATTTCGTCGAGGGCAATTTCATTACGCCGCTTATACAAGCCGAAGCGACCTCGCTGCCGCCAGCAATCACGCTGCTAGCCGTCATATCTTGCGCGATATTATTTGGTCCATCCGCCGCGTTCCTTGCGGCGCCACTGACTTTGTTCGTCATTACGGCGCTCGACGTTCTTTACACCAAGCCTATGGTCAAGCGGGAAACCGGTGACCAATGAAAACATTATGGAGGATTAGCGTGCAACTTGGTCCTCTGGCGGGAGAACGAGAATGCGGATCGACGAACGGATCCTGAGGCGTGTGCTTATCGCGATTCCGCTCGCTGGACTGGGCGCCGGGCTCGCGGCGTGGTTCTCGGACCACTCCGATCTGGCGCAATGGGCCTTTGGACTGGGCACGGCGCCGGTTATCGCAAGTCTCGCTATCTCGATCATACGCGACTTGCTTGCCGGTCGAATGGGGGTGGACGCGGTCGCTTTCCTTTCGATGGTGGCGGCGCTGGCGCTCGGCGAGAATTTGGCGGGGGTGATTGTCGCCATCATGTATGCCGGCGGCAATCTTCTGGAAGACTTCGCCGTCGGACGCGCGGAACGCGATTTGAAAGCGCTGATCGATCGCGCGCCGCGCCTCGCGCACCGCAAGAGCGCCGANNGATGTGCCGATCGACAAGATCGTGGTCTGGGACTCAATACTGGTGCGCGCCGGCGAGGTCGTCCCGATCGATGGTAAAATCATCAGCGCCGGGGCCATGATCGACGAGGCAGCGCTGACGGGCGAGCCCATTCCAGTCTTGCGGAGTACGGGCGACTCCGTCAGCAGCGGCACGATCAACGCCGGCGAGACCTTTGAGATGCAGGCGACCGCGACGGCCGGCGACAGCACCTATGCAGGCATCGTTCGAATGGTCACGGCGGCGCAAACTGCCAAGGCCCCGTTTATTCGCATGGCGGATCGTTACGCGCTTCTGCTTCTGCCGGTCACACTTTGCGTCGCTGGCGCCGCCTGGTGGTTTTCTGGCGATCCAATTCGAGCGCTCGCAGTTCTCGTGGCGGCGACGCCCTGTCCCTTGATCCTCGCGGCGCCGGCGGCTTTTATCGGGGGAACCTCCCAAGCCGCTCGCCGTGGCGTATTGGTCAAGGGCGGGGGGCCGCTGGAGGCGCTCGCGCGCATCCACACCGTGATGTTCGACAAGACCGGCACTCTGACGGTCGGCGGTGCACGCCTCGTTGCCATCGAGACAGCTCCTGGCGGAGCGCCCGACGAAGCTTTGCGGCTCGCGGCCTCTCTCGAGCAAGCGTCGCATCATGTCCTGGCGGCGACGATCGTCGCCACCGCACGGAGCAAGGGCCTCTCTCTAGAGATGCCCGAAGAAGTTCGCGAGGTTTTGGGCTCCGGGTTGGAGGGTGTCATAGCGGGGCGAAGAATCAGTGTAGGCTCCCTTCAACTCGTCCATGGCGAAGGACGACTGGAGGAATGGGCGCGACGGGCCGCGCGGCGTGCGTCCTGGCGGTCGGCTCTGACGGTGTTCGTGGCTGTGGACGGTCGTGTCATCGCAGTACTGCTGTTTGCCGATGAACTGCGTCGCGAAACGCCGCGGGCGATTCAGGCTCTGAGGAGGGCCGGCGTCTCGAAAATTGTCATGGTGACGGGCGATCGCGCCGAGCCGGCCGAAACGATCGGCGCGGCCCTCGATCTCGATGCGGTGCTCGCCGACCGTGTTCCTTCCGACAAGGTCGACGCGGTCGTCACGGAAAGGCGACTCGCGCCGACTTTGATGGTTGGCGACGGCATCAATGATGCGCCTGCTCTTGCGGCGGCGGACGTTGGCATGGCCATGGGCGCACGTGGCGCAAGCGCCTCCTCCGAGGCCGCGGACGTGGTTGTTCTTGTCGATCGGCTCGATCGCGTCGCCGAGGCGGTGGCGATCGCCCGGCGAACCCGCGGCATCGCCATGCAGAGCATGATTACAGGAATGGCGCTTTCCGGCGCGACAATGATCGCCGCCGCGTTGGGCTATGTGACACCCATCGCGGGGGCGCTCATACAAGAGGCGATCGACGTCGCCGTAATTCTGAATGCGCTACGGGCGCTCACTCCACCCGGCGCTTTCGAACAGCCGTCAATGTCGGAGGCGGCCGCGGGAGTTCTGCGCGAGGATCACGAGAGACTCGAGAGCAGTCTGGAGCGTCTGCGTCAGATCGCCGACGCGTTGGACAGCGCAGAATCTGCTGAGGCGGTGGATTATATTCTCGAAGCCAATCGGATTGTAGAGACGGTGATCGTCAAACATGAACGTGATGACGAAGAAACCATCTATCCGCGCGTATCGCGTTTCCTCACCGACGACCATGGCTTGAGCGCCATGAGCCGCGCTCATCGTGAGATCCTGCATCAGGCGAGGCTTCTGGGACGTTTGTCGGAGGGGCTGCGGCCAAATGAAGCCGAACCCTATCTCATCCGCGACGCGCAACGGATCATTGAGACCCTCGAATCCCTTGTGCATATCCACAATGTTCAGGAGGAGGACATTTACGAATATGCGGCGGCGCAACTGGGCCACGAGGCACATGGAGAGAGAAGCGGGAAACCGATCGCGAAAAAAGGGCGTGGCGCCACGGCGTTTGAACAAGCGCTCGCCGGCGCGTCCGAGGGCAGACACCGGTGGTCAATTCCGGCAAGCGCGCTCATCGTCATTGCGATCGCTGGCGGCGCGGTTTACTGGGGAGGTCAATACTTCTCCCGCGTGAACTATGGCCCGCCCCCGGCTGAGAGCGCGTTGGCGACCGTAACGGCCACCGCGAAGATCAGCGCCGTGACGGCGACGCCAATCGACGCAAAGACCTCAGGCGCAATCGAGGCAGTCTATTGCAACGTAGGCGCTTTCGTGAAGAAAGGGCAGCTCTGCGCGAAAATCGATCCCCGCCCATACCAATTAATGGTCGAGCAGGACGAAGCCGCCCTTAAGCTGGCAAATGACCGGCTAGAAAAAGCCAAATCACAATTGGCACAAGCGCACGCGACTTACGAGCGCAACCAGAACCTCGCAAGCCGAAAGGCGGACGCCAAGAAAGTGCTCGAAACCGCTCAGAAAGTCCTCGAAAAAAAGCAAGCGCAGGTGATGCACGACCAAACGTCCGTCGCCATAGCCAGGGGCGCGCTTCGAGCCGCGGAAATCAATCTCGAACATACCGACATCATTGCGCCGATCGATGGAATTGTAGTTTCTCAAACTGCCGAGGTAGCCAAGGAAGTCACAATCGGGAAGGCGGAGCCACTATTTATTGTCGTCCCCGACCTGGGCGTCGTCATAATTACAGTGCGTGTCGATCAAGGGTTAGCCCACGGAATCAGACCCGGTGACAATGTTTCGTTCCGCCTGGAGTTGCTGCCCGATCATTCGTTTCAGGGAGTGGTGACACAGATTTCGCTGGCGCCGCGGATAATTGACGGCGCTGCGAATTACGACCTGATCATCTCCGCGCCAAACCCTGATGACCTCTTGCTCAAGCCGGGCGAATTGTCGACTGTTGAGATGACAATTGGTCCTGCCCGCGCTTTTCGACGCCCGACAAAATAGACGCCGCCATCCGTTCTCGGAAGAAGGCCGTCAAACACCAAACGGCGTTCGCTCATACGATGCGGCTCGGGGCGCTGTCTACCCCGGGCCGCCGCACGGCGCTGATGCCTGCACCGTCAGCTAGAGCATTTCCCCTTTGTTAAG
>PLZT01000145.1 GCA_003152255.1 Methylocystaceae bacterium
CCTGGCGCATGGCGACCGGCAAGCGCCTCGACGAAACGCGCGAATTTCCCGCGCTCAACGCCGCGCCGAACTGGATCGCCTATGAGGACGGCGCGTGGTCGCTGGTCGACTGGGCGCGCGAAGAAGGCCGCGAAAGACTCGCGTCGCCCTACGAAGGGCGGGACTTGCCGCGCCGCGAGGCCGCGCGCGTGCTGTTGGTCAATCCGCGCGGCGAAACCCTGTTGCTGCGCTTTTCGAGCCGTATTCTGCCCAATGTCGCGGAACAGGGTTTTACCCATTTCTGGGGCCAGCCGGGCGGCGCGCTGGAGGCCGGCGAGAGTTTTGAAGCCTGCGCCCGCCGCGAAATTTTCGAGGAGACCGGCCTGAAGGATTTCGCGCTCGGCGAGCCCATCGCCACGCGCGAATTTCCGCTGCTGCTCGGCTCTGGGTGGGTCCACGCGGTCGAGCAATACTATCTCGTCCGCTGCGAAAATTTCGAACCAAAACTCGGCGCGCTCACGGCGGAGGAAAAAACCTATGTCGAGGGCTGGAAGTGGTGGGCGCCCGCGGAAATCGCCGCGTCGAACGAACTGATCTATCCCGAGGCGCTGGCGCATATGCTGGCGGGGGCGGGGTAGGGGCGGGGTGACGTAGCGGGCCTACCCGTGCCCGTGCTTGGCGCGAAAGCGGGCGAAATTGTCGGCGATTGTTTGCGTAGAAGGATGCTCGTTGCCGAGCGCCTGGCGGAAAAATTTTTCCGCGCAAATGTAATTTTCGCGGGCGCGGGCGATGTTTTCCGCCCCGCCGATGTCGCCCTGAACTCCCGCGAGATTCGAGAGGCGGATAGCGACCTTGGGATGCTGCGGCCCCAGCGATTTTTCGTCGATCGCCAGCGCACGGGAAAGATGCGCGCAAGCCTGTTCGAGATTTTCCGCCCCGCCGAGGTCTTGCAGCACCGTCGCCAGATTCGAGAGAAGGATAGCGACATGGGGATGCTGCGGCCCCAGCGATTTTTCGTCGATCGCCAGCGCACGGGAAAGATGCGCGCTGGCCTGTTCGAGATTTTCCGCACCGCCGAGGCCTTTCAGCACCACCGCCAGATTCGAGAGGTCCTTGGCGACAGAGGGATGCTCCGGTCCAAACGCCTTTTCGTCGATCGTCAGCGCGCGGGAAAGATGCGCGCTGGCCTGTTCGAGATTTTCCGCCCCGCCGAGGTCTTGCAGCACCAGCGCCAGATTCGAGAGGCAGGTGGCGACTTCTGGATGCTGCAACCCCAGTTTCTTTTCGTAGATCGACAACGCGCGGGACAGTAGCACGCTGGCCCGTTCGAGATTTTCTGTCCCACCGAGCTCTCGCAAAAGATCGCCGAGGTTGGAAAGACTGGTAGCGATCTCGGCATGATCCGGCGGGTAAAATTGCTCCGCCAGCGCCAGCGCTTTTTCCGTTAGCGGCATCGCGGTGCGATAAGCGCCCAGCGCTGCTTCGCGATATTGCTCTATAAGAGAAAGGAGCGTGACCGCCGCTCTCTCCGCTCCTTCAGGCGGCGCGCCTTGCTCCACCAGCGCCAGCGCCAGCGCGTCGAGCCGCCGCGCGCGCGGCCAGCATTTTGGGTCGCTATAGACCTCCCTCGGATAGACCGCCCGCATCGCCTCGATCAACCCATGCCGCGCTGCCTCCCGCGCCTCGCCCTTAAGCCGCGCGCCCGCGACAAAGCGCACGAGGCGATGCAGCCGCAGCGTCTTGGTCTTGATCGCGGGGTCGCGCTCGTCCTTGATCTCGTCGAGATCGACCAGCGCGAAGCGGCGCAGCGCGGCTATGGCCTTGTCCAGCTCCGCCTCGGTCAGCGCGGCGAAGGGCTTACCCAATTTCGCGCCGCCCTCGATGAAAAAATACAGCGGGATCGGCTCCGCCGCGAGTTGTGCCGCATGGAGAATCAACGCTTCGGCGGCGGGATGGCGCTCCTTCGCTTGCTCGATGCCGAGCGCGAAGGATTTCGCCGCCGTCTGGCGGTCGTTATGCTCGTGCGGCGCATATTCCTCCTCGGCGAGAAGGACGATGGGCTCGGTCTCGAAGCGCTTCAGATAATCCGCGAAACCGACGTTCAAATCCTCGCAGTAGGCCGCCGCCTGCTCATGCGCGAGCGGCAGCCCGTGCAGCGCATGCGAAAGCGCCTCCGCCGCCGCGCGCTGCTCGGTCCAGCCGGTGCGGGCGATCAAAAAATCCGCGCCGATTTCCTTCGGCCACAGCTTGATTTCCACCGCCTCGGCGACTTTGCGCCAGTTGTGCGCGTTGGAAGTGACGAGAATCTTCGCCGCCCCGCCCACCGGTAAAAAGGCGCGCAAGGAGTCGGCGTCGATGGCGTTGTCGCAAATCAGCAGAATGCCGCCGCCCTCATGCCGCAGCCGCTCCAGCACGGCGCCGACCGCCGCCTCTTCCAGCGCGTCCGCCGTAACCCACTCCAGCCGCACGCCAAGGCCGACGAGATCGGCGCGCAGCGTCGATTCGCTCTGCGCCCGCAGCCACCATGTCGCGCGGTAGTCGCTCTTGTGTTTTTCCGCATAGGCGGCGGCGAGCGTGGTCTTGCCGACCCCGCGCAGCCCATGCAGCGCGGTGATCGCGACGCGGCCGTTGTCACGCACGAGCGCGGCTTCGATGACGGCCATGTCCGCGTCCCGGCCCAAAAAATGTTCGGGCACGGAAATGTTGATGTTCGACTGTGCGAAAGGCTTGCCTGGAAAAACGGGCGCGGCGCTCGGGGTCGGTTTGGATTTCGCCGCGCGACCGGGGAAGGAAGGTTGCGCCGCCGATCGTTGCGCCGGCTTGAGAAACGCCTCAAGTAGCTTGCGCGCCGCTTCAGCGTCGTCTCCAGCGGCGAACAAGTTACAGCGCTTGATGTGAGCGAACAGAGTCGGCGATTTGCAGTCCTCGACGAACACCGGCAGCGCGTAGTTCGGGCGGTCCGTGGCGGCCGCCCATTGCGCGGCGCGGCGCTCCCAGTTCGAATAAGGCGCTCGCAAATAGTTTTCCGAGACGACGCAGAGCACATGGTCGGCTTCGTCGTGGCGCTTCTCCATCCACGCCGGGATGTCGCCGCCCGCGGCGATTTCCCATTCATGGACGTGCGGCACGTGGCCGAGCCGGATCAATTCGTGCCCGATCCACTCGGCCCAGTTTTTATCGCTACTGGTGTAAGAAACAAAAATATCGGCCATTTGCGCCTCGCGCGGCGGGGTATCACTGTATTTTGGGCGTGGTGGGAGTTTGACGCAAGGGCTTCGCCGCGGCGCCGCATTGCCCGGCGCTCGCCCTAAGTGCTAGAAGGCCAGCGTTTCCCTGTCCCGGAGCCGCCCTTTTGACGCCCGCCTCGCCGCCCTCCGCCTCGATGCCCGCGCGCGGGTCGGGAGATTTGCGTGGGTCCATCGCGACGCGCAAAGGCGCCTCTCTCGCCCGGCGGTTCTTCGTCTTTCTCGGCC
>PLZT01000487.1 GCA_003152255.1 Methylocystaceae bacterium
CACAAAAATTGCAGAAGAGCCATTATAGAAGGCCGCGCAAAGGAGGTTCTGCCGGAGATAGAAGAACGGCTGCAGAAGATTGGAGACTGGAGCCGACGTAGCCGCTCCGGCGAAACCGTGTCCGAGGCGCCAGATCAGGAGGCCCTCGCCCGCGTGATGATCAGCGCGCTGGATATCGCCAGACAAGCCTGTTTTGCTCGGAAAGATTGGGCGGCAACCCTGGAGCGCACTGACGCCATTCTGAAATTCAAGAGGGAGATCAAGCGCCCCGCACGAGACATCGCTTTAGATCAAATGAACCACGCCAATGTTTTGATGAGACTGAACCGCTGGCCCGAAGCAAAGGTCGAATTGGAAGAATGTCTTCAGATTTTCTACAATAACCCCAACATCAAGCAGGTCGTGCTCCGCTCGCTCGCCGATTTGTTCGACGGCCAAGGCGACGCGCGCGCCGCTGTCGAGCAAGAGCGCCGCGCTCTCGCCATTTGCGAGGAATTACCCAACCCGCGCGATCGCGCTATTTCTCACGGCAATCTATCCATTTATCTCGCAAAATGTGGGGACGATTTCGCCGAAGCCGCCCGCCATCGGCTCGCCAGGCTCGTTTACGAATTCGCCAGTGGTCTTGCCGAGGACCTGAAGAGCTCCTTCGACAACGACGTCATATTCTTCCGTCGCGCCCTGGCCGCCGCTGCTGAGCCGAGCATTCCGCGTGTTGTCAATCTCCTCGCCGACCCCGCCTTCCACAAGCTCGCCGCCTGGCTCCACGAGCATCAGGTCGATCCGCAAGAATTGCAGGCCGCTGTGGATCAGTTTCTGGTAAAGGCCCGCCAGAAGGCGCAAGAACTGGGACCCATATCCTCATGACCACCGCCGAAACCTCCACCCTCGCCGAACTCCTCGTGCAGCTCGAAACGGCCGTCCGCGCTAGCGACCACGCCCGCGCCACCGAGCTGGAACAGGAAATCCTGCGACGCCTCGCGGCCGACGCGGCGGACAACGCCAGCATTGAGCGCCGCCTGCGCGCCCTGATGGCGGAACTGGATCAGCCTGCCACCACTTTGTCGTTCCCCGATATCGAGCGGCTCGAACCGGGGCGGGTGCACATTGACCGGCTCAACCCTCCTTTCGGCGATGCGGAGCGGCCCGATCTCATCCCGTTTGACCTCGATCTCGGACTTGAACGCAGCGACGTGCCCGATGAAGAAAAAGGAGTGGACTACCACGTGTGGTTCGCGACCAACCGCAAGCCGGTCGAGGACGGCGGGTTCAGCGGCGAACGCCACGACAAGATTACGCGCGGTCGCGCCACCGTGCATGTGCCCAAGGCGCACCGCTTCGGCGAAACCGGCTCAAGCTTTTGGAAACGACTGGTGCGCGGCGATGATCGCTTGCGGCTAAAGGTGCTCGACCGCCTAGCGGCCGACGATTTTTACGCCGACATCCGCAAAGCCATTCAAGCCGCGCGCGACGCCGGCGACGAGCCCGAGGCGCTTGTGTTCTTGCATGGCTTCAATGTCAGCTTCGAGGACGCGGCGATCCGCGCGGCGCAAATCGGCTACGACCTCAAAGTCCCGGGCGCGACGGCGTTTTTCAGCTGGCCCTCGCGGGGAAGCGTAGCCGCCTATCCTGCGGACGAGGCGAGCATCGAGGCGAGCGAGGCGGCGATCACCGATTTCCTCGTGGATTTCGCCGCGAATTGCGCCGCCAAGAAGGTGCATGTTATCGCGCACAGCATGGGCAATCGCGGGCTGTTGCGCGCTCTCCAGCGCATCGCCGCCAACGCCGAGATGCGCGGTCAAGTGAAGTTCGACCAGATATTCCTTGCCGCGCCGGACGTGGACCGCGATCTGTTTCTCGACCTCGCCCACCTCTACCCGCAACACGCGGGGCGGGTCACGCTCTACGCTTCGGACCGCGACCTGCCGGTGCATCTGTCGTCGAAGCTGCACGAAGCTGCGCGCGCCGGCTATTTCAAGCCTTATACCGTGGCTGCCGGCGTAGACACGGTGGCGGTTCCAGACTTCGACATTGACTTGCTGGGGCACGGCTATTTCGCCCAGGCAGAGGCGTTGTTGCACGACATATACGATCTCATGCGTCACAACGAGGCTCCGGGAAAACGGCAGCGCATTGAGCCCGCACATGAAGACGGCCTCAATTTCTGGCGGCTGAAACGCTGAGGCGGAGCTGGCGATGGTGGTCTCTGCCATGGGGCGATGAACGCCTCGATGCCCATTCCTCACCGGAAGGTCCGTTGGTCTTGTTGTTGTTCGCCACCGCCATGGCGGGCAGCATACGGCCCCGCTCGCGTCGCATGCAGTCGGCGGCTGCGGGGGAAGGTCGTCAGTCACGCCCGTTTACGTCACCGTCCAGACGCTTCGGGTTTCCAGAACGCCCACCCGTGGTTGTCTGTCCGGCTACAGGCCAATGCCCTAGTCCTGAGCGGCGAGCAGTCCGTGATGGCGGGGCGGGCCAGTGGCAATTGTTCCGTTAATCATATTAAGCCCACCAGAATGTTTGAATGCGAATTCCGACGCAAGCCGGCC
>PLZT01000268.1 GCA_003152255.1 Methylocystaceae bacterium
CGGAGACGACGCGCAGCGTGTAGGGAAACTCCGCCGGAGCCGGCAGAATCGGGCGGATGGCGCGCCAGGCGAGCTTGCCATGGCCAATTTCGCGCCGGCCCGGCGAACCCATGCGGCCGGTCTCGCCGACCGAGTAGGGAGGGAAGTTGTAGTGGAGCAGGAAGCGCTCCTTATAGGTTCCCTCGAGCGAATCGACGAATTGCTCGTCCTCGCCGGTGCCGAGCGTCGCCACCACCAGCGCCTGCGTCTCGCCGCGGGTGAACAGCGCCGAGCCATGCGCGCGCGGCAGCACGCCGACTTCCGATGAAATCGGCCGCACGGTCTTCACGTCGCGGCCGTCGATGCGAACGCCGTCGTCCAGAATATTCCAGCGCACGACCTTGGCCTGCAGATCGTGGAACGCCTCGGCGACCTGCTCCTTGGTGAATTTTGCTTCCCCGCCCTCCGGGAACAGCGCGGCGGTAACCTTGGCCTTCACCGCATCGACGGCCGCGTAGCGCTGCTGCTTGACGGTGATCTTATAGGCTTGGCGCAACTCGCTCTCGGCGATCTGGTCGACGGCGGCGAAGACAGCGGCTTTATCGGGAGCGTCGAAGTCGCGCGGGTCCTTGGCGGCGCGCTCCGCGAGCCGGATGATCGCGTCGATCACCGGCTGGAAACCGCGATGGCCGGCCATGACGGCTTCGAGCATCGTATCCTCGGAAAGCTCCTTGGCCTCCGATTCGACCATCAGCACGGCGTCGGCGGTGCCGGCGACGACGAGATCGAGGATGGAGTTCTTCATTTCCTCGATGGTCGGATTGACCTTCAGCGCGCCATTGATATGGCCGACGCGGGCGGCGCCGATCGGGCCCATGAAGGGCACTCCGGACAGCGTTAGCGCGGCGGAAGCGGCGACCAAGGCGAGGATGTCGGGATCGTTTTCGAGATCGTGCGACAGCACGGTGACGATCACCTGCGTCTCGTTGCGATAGCCATCGGGGAATAGCGGACGGATCGGGCGGTCGATCAAACGCGAGACCAGCGTCTCGCGCTCGGAGGGGCGCCCTTCGCGCTTGAAATAGCCGCCGGGGATGCGGCCCGCCGCGAAGGCTTTTTCCTGATAATTGACGGTGAGCGGAAAGAAGTCCTGACCGGGCTTCGGCGCCTTGGCGGCGACGACGGTGGCCAGCAGCGTTGTTTCGCCCCAACTGGCGAACACCGCCCCGTCGGCTTGCCTGGCGATCTTGCCGGTCTCGATCACGAGCTTGCGCCCGGCCCAATCGAGTTCTTCTCGGTGAATTTGGAACATATGTTGTCTTTCTCTCATGAGGCGAGCCAGTGGATCGTCATGAGCAAGACGGCGAGACGCCGCGCGATTAAGATTAGAACCCCGATTGGGACTTAACGCTCGGCGTCCGGCGATCCTGCCCTGACGCGGTTCCGGCTCTCGATTGGTCGAACGGCCCATGCCGCCCTTCCAAGTTTGGAAGCTGGTTTTGTCGGCGGCGCTTCCCTCTCCGCCATCAGCCGACCGCGAGTCCTTTGGAAAAAGACTCGCGACCGTGAAACGAATCCCGACCGGGATTTCCTAAAGTCAAAAGGTCAGCGGCGGATGCCGAGACGCTCGATGAGGCCGCGATAGCGGGGCTCGTCGCGCGTCTTGACGTAATCAAGCAGCTGACGACGCTGCGAAACCAGCTTCAACAGACCGCGACGCGAATGATTGTCCTTCGCATGCGTCTTGAAATGCTCGGTCAGATTGGAGATGCGTTCGGTGAGAATCGCGACCTGAACCTCGGGNNGCCGGGATGTCGTCCAGCGAGGTCGCGAGGCTAGGCCGCGCCCGGCGGAATTTCGAGCGCAGCCGGCTTATAGCATAACCCCCAAGATTGAACAGAGGCCGCGACAACGGAAGCGGAGGCCGCCGAGCTGAACCAGGCTCCAGACCCCGTTTATGCGATCGCACAAGATTTCTCTCGCCAGGACGCTGGACATGCCGCCCGCCATTTGTTATCCCCGCCCTCGTTCCGACGGCGGCGTGATCGACGCGCCTCCGGCGATGGACGGGCGCATAGCTCAGTTGGTAGAGCAGCTGACTCTTAATCAGCGGGTCCAAGGTTCGAGCCCTTGTGCGCCCACCATTTTTCCGGCGATCGCCGGACGGAAGAAAGAAGCGCCGCTTCGGGCCGCCATAGCTCAGTTGGTTAGAGCGCTAGATTGTGGATCTAGAGGTCCCCCGTTCAAGCCGGGGTGGCGGTACCATTTTATAGTCGCGGCTTTATAGTCGCGGCGCGGCCCACCTCGCGGCGCGAATCGGCGATATCCCCGAAAGCAGGTCTTCGGCGAGATTAGCTTCGCGCTCATCGTCGCGAACGGGCTAACGCCGCTTGCCGGCGTCAACAGCGCGAACGCGGCCGAGGAAGGCTCTCGCGCCCTCGTTCAGCGTCTCCCAGTTTTCGAGTTGCGCCGGCGGGAAGCGCAACTCCACGTCGAGTCCGTCGACGCGAAACACAAAGAAGCACAACTCCGCGGACGCCGGGTCGTCGCTCGCCGGCTTCGGGCAGCGGGCGAAGAAATCCCGCCCGTCGGGCGGCGCGACGTAAAGCTGTTCGAGATCGTAAGGCGAGGCCTGCTCGAAGCGCCGCATCACCAGACCGCCGGGACCGGCGGCCGTTTCGGCTTCCAGAAAGCGGGCGTATAGCTGCATCGGGCGATCCGCCGGATCGACGCCGTCGTCCTTGGACGACACCGTGATAAAAACATTGTCGCGCGCGCGCTCCGTCAATGCCTTGGGCGACAGCGCCCTTGCCGCCCGCGGCGGCGGCGAGAAGTCCGGAATCACCGCGACGAAGGCGAGGCGATCCTGGAAGCCGCCGGCGGCCGTGGCCTCGTCGCGGGCATAGGCCGGCGCGAAGGCGAAGCGCGCGTCGCCGATATTGGCTTCGACCGTCGCGGCGGGCAAGTCGGCGCCCGCTCGCAGCAGGCTATAGGCGCCGACGCCGAGACAGACGAGCAGCGCCAGGCAAGCGAGGAAAAGGCGCATTTATCTGATCGCTTCGCCGCTCAAGGACATTTCAGCCGCGCGTCAACTTGTGACGCGCCAAACATCGCCCGTTTTGCAGGCCTGACCCTTCGCCTCTTTCGGACGCCCGTCGATGAAGATTTTGTGGGTGTAGTCGCGGCAGCCGCCGGCGCCGTTTTCCGGTCCCGGCACGATGAAGCCATAGGCGCCGTGGTCGCCCTTCCAGGCCTTGCGGGTTCCCGAATTCACCGCCTCGCTTTGCGCGGCGATGGCGATGGACTTGTCCTTTTCGTCGAGGTCGCGGCCAACCGCCGTGCCGACCACGCCGGGCGTCGGAGGCTCGGGGGCGACCGCGACTGGCGCGCTCACAACCGGCGCGGGTTTCGAGGCGTTGCAGGCGGCGAGGAAAAGCGTCGCCGTGACAAGGCTGGCGGCGATCAGTCTGACGCTCGGCATATTCGTTCCCTTAACGATTAACCATCGCATTCACGCGCCGTCATGCCGGATCGAAAGGCGCATGTCAAAACCCCGGCAGCCGCAGTTGCGCCCGCAGGCCGCCCTTGGGGCTGTCGGCGAGGCGCAGCGATCCGCCATAGGCGGCGGCGAGATCGGTCACGATCGAGAGGCCAAGTCCCGAGCCGGGCTTGGTTTCGTCCAGGCGGCGGCCGCGCTGCGTCGCCGCCGCGCGCAGTTGCGGAGCAAGTCCAGGGCCGTCGTCCTCGATGGTGAACAGCAATAAGGCGCGCCCCGGCGCGCTCGGCTCCGCCTCGCGCGTCACGGCGATGGAGACGGCGCCGCTCGCCCATTTGCCGGCGTTGTCGAGCAGATTTCCGACCATCTCCTCGAGATCCTGGCGCTCGCCCAGAAACCACAGTTCCTTCGCCGCCTCGCCCGAGAACGCCACGCCGCGCTCGGCGCATATCTTCGCGAAAGTGCGCAGCAAAGCGGCGACCACGGGCTCCACCTGCGTCGTCGAGCCGATGGCGCCCGCCCGCGCCGCCGCCCGCGCCCGATCGAGGTAAAAGGTGATCTGGTCCCGCATGACCGTCGCCTGCTCGCTCACCTTTTCGGCGAGCGGCGACGGCGCGGCGTCGGCCTCGTTGACGATCACGCTGAGCGGCGTCTTGAGCGCATGGGCGAGATTGCCGACCTGCGTGCGCGCGCGCTCGACGATGTCGCGATTGGCGCCAATGAGCAGGTTCAGCTCGTCGACCAGCGGCGCGACTTCGATGGGATAGCGCTCGGAGATGCGTTCGCGCGCGCCGCGCCTGATCTCGCCAAGCTCGCTTTCCAACATGCGCAACGGGCGCAGACCAAATCTCACCTGGAACGCGGCGGCGATGGCGAGCGCGATGGCGAGCAGCGCGAAGGCGATGGTGAGGGCGAAGCGAAAACGGTCGATGTCGTGCTCGACCTCTTCGGCGTTGCCGGCGACCTGCACCAGATAAACGCCGGTGTCGCCCACGTCGATCACGCGCTCGACGATGCGCAGCAGCCGGCCGTCCGGCCCCGGCGCAGTCCCGCGCCGCGCGCCGCCGGTCTCGGGAATGACCCCAAAATTCGCCAGTTTGGGCAGTTGCGACGCGAACAGCGAGCGCGACGCCACGATTTCGTGCTCTTCGTCGTCGGTCCGCGTGATCTGCCAATACCAGCCGGAATTGGGCAGTTCGAATTGCGGTTCGCCGAGTTGGCCGGGGCCGCGACCTTCCTCGCCCGGCTGCGACACATGAGCGACGATGGCGCGCAGATAGACTTCGAGCCTGCGTTCGAACACGTCTTCCGCGTTGCGCCGATAATATTGCGTCAGCAACAGGGAGGCGACCAGCAAAAGCAGGAAACTCAACCCCGCGGCGGTGAAAAACAGCCGCCGGGCGATTGATCTCGTCGCGAAAGCGAGAACGGGCATGGGCGCCGCCTATCCTTTCCCGCCCTCCTCCGGCGGCGCGGCGATATACCCGAGCCCACGCACCGTCTGGATCACCTCGACGCCCAGCTTTTTGCGCAGACGGCCGACGAAGACCTCGATCGTATTCGAGTCGCGGTCGAAATCCTGATCGTAGAGATGCTCGATGATTTCACTACGCGAAATCACGCGCCCGCCGTGATGCAAGAGATAGGCGAGCAGCCGATATTCGTGCGAGGTCAGCTTTATCGGAGCGCCATCGACGACGACGCGCCCGGACTTGGTGTCGAGCCGCACCGGCCCGCACACGATCTCGCTGGTGGCGTGCCCGACAGCGCGGCGCAGCAAGGCGCGGATGCGGGCCAGAACCTCCTCCATGTGGAAGGGCTTCGCCACGTAATCATCGGCGCCGGCGTCGAAACCCTGCACCTTGTCGCTCCATCGGTCGCGCGCGGTCAGGATCAGCACCGGCATGACGCGCCCGGCGCGGCGCCATTCCTCGAGCACGGCGACGCCGTCCTTTTTCGGCAGGCCGATGTCGAGCACCACGGCGTCATAGGGCTCGGTGTCGCCGAGAAATTGCCCCTCCTCGCCATCATAGGCGCGGTCGACCGCATAGCCCGCCTGCTGCAGAGCCGTGACGATCTGGCGGTTCAAATCCTTGTCGTCCTCCACCACAAGCAGCCGCAATGGATTCTCCTCCTTGGGTTTCGCCGCGTCAGTGTTCCGGACGGTAAGGGCTAGGCTTGCCGCTCGCGGCGTCAACGAAAACCCTTATGACACGTCCGTCCCGCCGTAGCAGATTGATCTCGTAAAGAAACAGCTCGCCGATACGGCAGAGCCGCGTCGACAACGCGTCGGCCTGGTTGGCGCTGCTTTCGGCGCGCATCAGTGGAAAAGGTTCGGCGAGCCGATGCTGGGCGATTTTCTGGCGCGTCTGGGCGACCGAAAAACATTCGAGCCCGGGAGGGCCGCCCTCCTGGGCGCGGCCCTCGGGCGGGATCGGGGGCGCCTCTTCCCTGCCGCGACCGAAAGGCGCGAACGCCGAGCCGCCCTCCCTGGCCTGGGCGAACGAAGCGAAAGCCAGCGCGAAGGCCACGCACAAGATTTTCGCCGTCCGCCGGATCATTCCCGCGCCTCCCAGAAACGAATGTCGAGCATATCGGCTGAACGGCGAATGAATAGGGCGAAATCGCGCGCGGCTAGCGCGCCCTCTTCGGCCATCGCTTCGGCCACAGCCGGATAAATTCGGGCAGATCGTCGGTGTCGACCTCGTCCTCGCCCGCCTCGACCCGCCCCTGGACCGACACGCCGGCGCGGTGCACGCTATCGGGATCGCCGCTCAGGAGCGGATGCCAGGACGGCAGGCTCTTGCCCTCAAAGCGCAGCCGGTAGGCGCAGGTCGGCGGCAACCATTTGATTTTGGAGAGCTTCTCTAGGGTCAGCCGCACGCAATCCGGCACGATCTTCTTGCGGCCGGCGTAATCGCCGCAGCGGCAGCTCCCTTGATCCAAAAGCTTACAGGCGACGCTGGTGTGGTGAATGGCGCCCGTGTCTTCGTCCTCGAGCTTGATCAGGCAACAACGCCCGCAGCCGTCGCAAAGCTTCTCCCATTGCGCCCGGGTCAAGTCTTCGAGCGGCTTTTCCCAAAAGGGCGCGGCGGCCCCTCCCTTGGGACGGGTGTCGGCCGATTGCGCCGCGGCGGCGCTATTTTCCATCATGCTCACAGTTTTCTTATACCGCTCCCTGCTGGAAACCATAACCGCAATGAAGCCCGCGGGAGCCATCGTCAAGATGGTTTAAAAAATGCTAACATCGCGGCGCAAGGGGTAATGGGCGGTCGCGCGGGAGTTTTTGGCCTTGTGGAAGCGTTTGGGTTCACTGCCGATCGTTAAGCGCCTTTCGCGCATGCTGCTGGCCGTCGACGCCATGATCGACTCCAGCATGTTCGACAGCAGCCGCAGATCGCGCGAGACATACGAGAACTTCTCCGCCTTCATGGCGCGTTTCCACGTATCGGGCATGAGCCGGATCGGAGTGGAAATCGCCTGCGAGACGCTCACGATGTCGCTTGGCGCCGGGATTTTGGCGCTGGCGCTGGCCTCCTCGGCGTTTCACATGACCAGCGAGAAGGACTGGCTCAAGCGGGCCGACCTCGCGGTGACTTTTTTCGACCGCTACGGCGTCGAGGTCGGACAGCGCGGAATCAAGCACGACGACGCGGTGCCGCTCGAAGACTATCCCGACTATCTGGTGAAGGCCGTGCTCGCCACCGAGGATCGACGCTTTTACGAGCATTTCGGCATCGACGTGATCGGCACCGGGCGGGCGCTGACCGTCAACGCGCGCTCCTCGGGCGTGGTGCAGGGCGGCTCGTCGATCACCCAGCAGCTCGCCAAAAACCTGTTTCTCTCAAACGAGCGGACGGTGACGCGCAAGATCAACGAGGCCTTTCTGGCGCTTTGGCTCGAGCATCATTTGACCAAGCGCGAGATTCTCAAACTCTATCTCGACCGGGTTTACATGGGCGGGGGCACCTTCGGCATTCAGGCGGCCGCGGAGTTCTATTTCGGCAAATCGGTGAAGGACGTGACGCTGGCCGAGGCGGCGATGCTGGCCGGCCTGTTCAAGGCGCCGACCAAATACGCCCCGCACGTCAATCTTCCCGCCGCGCGCGCGCGGGCGAACGACGTGCTGAACAATCTTGTCGACGCCGGCTTCATGACCGCCAGCCAGGTCGTTCCGGCGCAGCGCAATCCGGCCACTCCGGTCGCGCGAAAACAAGACTCGAGCCCCGACTGGTATCTCGATTACGCCTATGAGGAAGTGCAGAAACTCGCCGACTCGGGCAAGCTTGGCGATGATCGCGTGCTGAACGTGCGGCTGGCGCTCGACTCCAACGTGCAGAAGCACGCCGGCGCGGTGATCGAGGACAATCTGCGCGAGAGCGGTCGCGCCTATCATGTCAAGCAAAGCGCGATGGTGGTGATGGAGCCGGACGGGGCGCTTCGGGCCATCGTCGGGGGGCGCGACTATGGCGCGAGCCAATTCAACCGCGCGACCGAGGCGATGCGCCAGCCGGGCTCTTCGTTCAAGCCTTATGTCTATCTGACGGCCTTGATGACCGGCAAGTTCAAGCCCACCACCATCGTCGTCGACTCGCCGGTCTGCATCGGCAATTGGTGTCCGCACAATTACGGCGGCTCCTACGCCGGCTCGCTGCCGCTGGCCAATGCGCTGGCGCGCTCGCTGAACACCGTCGCCGTGAAGCTTTCCATCGCCATCGGCGACGGCAATCCCAAGGCTGGGCGCGCGAAAATCGTCCAGACCGCGCGGCGTCTCGGCATCACGGCGCCGTTGGAGGATACGCCGTCGTTGCCGATCGGCGCCGACGAGGTGACCTTGCTCGAACATGCCGCCGCCTACGCCGCCTTCGTGAACGGCGGCAAGAAGACGCTCGCGTACACCGCCATGGAAATCGACAATCGTCACGGCGACCTTCTGTACAGGCATGACCGGGATGCGCCGCCGCAAGAGCAGGCGGTTCCGTTCGACAAGGTCGTGGAACTCGGCTCGATGATGCGAAAGGTGGTCGAGGAAGGCACCGGCAGGGCGGCGCAGCTTGGCGAAGGCATAGAGGTGATCGGCAAGACCGGAACCACCAACGGGTTCAAGGACGCTTGGTTCTGCGGCTATTCGGGCGCCATGGGCGGCTGCGTGTGGTATGGCAACGACGACGGCGAATCCATGAACAATATGACCGGCGGCTCGCTGCCGGCCCGCACATGGCACGACATCATGGCCTACGCCCATCAGGGCGTGCCGCTCAAGCATATTGTTGGCATGGCCCCGACGCCGGCGGCGGAAGCCGCGGCCGGCGCCGGAACGCCGATCAAACCGCTGGAGCTAGGCGCGCCGCAACGCCCCGCTATGCTGTCGAAGGGCGCGGTGGACGCGTTGGGCTCGATCGAGACCAAAATAAAGACTCTTTCGCTTGGCAAGCGAGGCGACGCCTTCCAAGAGTTGGCACCCTTAAGCCCGGCCCGTTCGCACAGCGCCGCGGGAGGTTCCCGGACGCTCGGCGGCGCGGTAGAATGAAGCGCGGCGCGCCCGTTGGCGCTCCCTGAAATATCGAGAAATTCATACCCTTGCGAGCGCCCTTCGATAAATATATGCGCGCCTTTTGGACGATGCTCTGCGGCCTCGCGCTCGGTTTCGGCGTCACGGCGGCGACGCTTAAGAGCGGCTGGGGCTTCGGCGCGTTTCGCGTCGGACCCTGGATCGCCTGGCCGCGCGCGGGCGGCCCGGAAATCGACCCTTACGCGCGCGCCGTTCTCGCCCGCCGCGGCGAGGCGCCGCTGGGCCGCGACGAGGGATTGGTGTTTGTCGCGAGCGCGGATTCGGCTGGCGGGCCGCTCGACGGCCGCTGCGACTATCGCGTCGCGGACCCGCTGCCCGCCGCGCGCTATTGGACGCTTGGCCTCGCGACCGCCTCGGGCGCGCCGCTGGCCAATCCCACCGAGCGACTTGGTTACACCTCGGCCGACATTGTTCGCCGCGAGGGNNGAAACGCCGCTCGACACCGCCGCGCGCCTCGATCCGGCGCGCTTTCTGAAAATCGTCAAACTGGGCTGCGAATGAAGCTCGTGGATCGCGCGACCGGTCTTTTGCCTTGGGCCATGGCGGCGCTGCTGATCGCCGGCGTGGTGCATATTGTCTCGGTGCTGCTAATGCCCCTGGTCGCGCCGCGCCACGCATACGCCCGCTTGGCGGAGGCCGCCAAATCGGACCGGCCGGCGAACGCCGAGACCGCGCGAAACGGCGTGATGTTGTTCGACCCGCCGGCGCCGGGCCCGCAACTCCTGCCTTTCGAGGACCCGGCGATGGCGGAGGGCGTCTGTCTGTTCGATCTCGCCAAAGGCCCGCTGCGCCTGCGCGCCGACATCGACAGCGAGGATTATCTCGGCCTGTCCTTCCACGACCCCTCCGGCGCGATTTTCCACTCAATGACCGACCGCGCGGCGAACAAGGGAAAGATCGACATCATCGTCGGCGACGCGCGCCAGATCGAAGAAATGGAAACAAGCGATTCCGACGAGACGCCGCCCCAGGAAACACGCCTCACCGCGCCGTCGCCGCTGGGATTCGTGCTGATCCGGGCGCTCGCCAAGCGCCCTTCGGACTATGGACGCGCGCGCGCCAGCGTGGAGGCGATCAGCTGCGAGATCGAGGCGCAGCCCTAGAGTCTTTTCCGGTTTGGATTCAACCGGAAAAACTCTAGATTCCTTTATTTTGTCGTGCTTTCCGAGGCAAAACCGGCGGCCGCTTTTGCCGAAAGCACTCAAAAAGCGCATTCAGGCGCGAGGCCGCCGCCGCGGGCGACTCACTCCTTCGCGAAAGCCCTGGGCAGCGTCACGCGCGCGATCAGCCCGTGCGGCTCGTGATCGAGCAATTGCAACCCTCCGCCAACGTCTTCCACGAGCGAGCGCACGATCGACAGACCAAGCCCAAAGCCGCTGTGATCGTTCATGTTACGAGCCGGCTCGCCGCGCACGAACGGCTCGAGCACGCGCTGCTTGTTTTCGGCCCCGATGCCCGGCCCGTCGTCGATCACGTCGACGCGAATGACTTCGGGCGAGGGCTGGTCGAGCGTGATGACGACCTTTTTGGCATAGGTCACCGCGTTCTCCACGAGATTGTTGAAAACGCGCTGCATTTCGGTGAGCGAGCCGAGAATGATCTGATGTTGCCCGCCGCGGTAGGTGACATCGTGGCCAAGATCGGCAAATTGATCCGAAACCGTCTGGAGCACGCTGTCGAGATCGATGAGACCGCGATCCGGCGCGCTTTTCGCGTCGCGCAAGTGCTGAAGATTTTTGTAAAGCATCGAATCCATCAGACCGGCGTCGTGCAGCATTTTCTCTTTCAGTTCGACGTCGGCGATAAATTCGGACCTGAGTCTTACCCTGGTGATAATGGTGCGCAGGTCGTGACTGATCGCGGCGAGCGCATGACTGCGCGCCTCGATCATCGCCTCGATCCGGCTCTGCATTCTGTTGAGCGCGCGCGTCAGATCGCGCACCTCGCGCGGTCCGGCTTCGGCGATCGGCCGCAGATGCGCGTTTTCGGCCGGATAGCGCTCGGCTTCGCGCGCCAGTTTGACCAGCGGCGCGACGACGGCGCTCGATATCCACACCGTCAGAATGCTCGCGCAAAGAAAAAAGAACAGCGCCGAGCGCTCCAGCAGCCGCATGGGCAGAGTGGGCGCGCGATTCTGCGTCGACGACATCGACGCCCAAAGGGAGCGCCTCGGCTCCAGCGTCGTGGCCACGGCGTAGCCGCCCTGTCGCAAGGCGACGACGATAGCCCCCCCACGCTTATCGGTCGCTTTCGACGCCGCCACGACCCGCGCGCCCGCCCATAGGCGTGACCGCAGTTCGTCGAGATCGGCGCTGGCCGCGCTGACGGCGGGGATATCGCCCGGTTGGTCCCGCACCGTGAAATTCGCCCAGGGCGCCGCCTTGCCCAGCGCCGCGAGGACATGGCTTCGCTCCGAAACGGGAGCGGCGTCGATCGCCAAAAGCGCGCTGGCGATGAATTCGCTGGGCTCGATGATCGGCGGGCGTCCGTCGGGATTGGTGAAATGTTGAATGGTCGTCAGCGTCAGATGAAACATGACGATCGCCGCCAGAATCAGCAACGCGATCTGTCCCGCGAGATGATCGGGGCGCAACCGACGTAAAAAGGCTTTCATGATCGGGTCACCGGCGTCGTGAACATATATCCTTCCGACCGCACCGTCTGGATCAGCTTGGGGTTTTTCACGTCCGTCTCGATTTTTTGACGCAGACGGCTGATCAGCGTGTCGATGCTGCGTTCGAACGGCCCCGCCGTCGGGCCATGCGTCAAGCTGATCAACTGGTCGCGCGTCAGCACCCGGTTCGGATGTTCGCACAGCGCGTGCAAAAGATCGAATTCGGCGCCCGTCATCGCGACTTTCATGCCGACCGGCGCCACGACCTCGCGCGCCGCGAGGTCGACGCTCCAGCCGGAGAATTTATAAACCTGCCGCGCCGAACCGGCCTCGATCGGGTCCGCCGCGCTCGCGCGCCGCAGCACCGAGCGGATTCGCGCCAGCAATTCGCGCGGATTGAACGGCTTGGCGACATAATCGTCGGCGCCCATTTCGAGACCGACGATCTTGTCGACATCCTCGCCCTGCGCCGTGACGATAATGATCGGCAGATCTCTCTCGGCCCGCAATCTGCGGCAAATCGACAGTCCGTCCTCACCGGGAAGATTTAGATCCAGGATCAGAAGATCGAAGGCGCGCTCCGCCAGCGCGACGTCCATCGCCGCCCCGTCCTTGACCACGACGACGTCGAACTGATTGGCCTTGAGATAGCGCGAAATCAAATCGCCGATCTCGGCGTCGTCCTCCACCAGAAGGGTCGATGCGGAATATTTCACGTCTCGTTCCTGATCGGCGCGTCCTTCCTGGACGGTGGATTTGCCCCGCGGATGTCTCTCCGCGGTTTCCGGCTCAAGACGCGTCATTGCATCGACCAGATAAAATAAAACAACGACCCGTAAACTAAAAGCGCCAAAAACATCGCGAGGTAGTCGCTCATCACCGTCTCCATTGGTCCGGACGCAGCCTCGCGAAGCAATGTTTCCGCGGTTTGTCCGGACAAACCGAAATGTTTCCCTAAAGTGTCCGAGACGGCCTGGGCGTCACGGCCACTCCTTTAATCGGGCGAGATCGAAGCCTTCGAGATCGCGCAGCAGTTCGACGAAGGCCGTGGCCCAATAATCCGCCGCCGCCGCGCCTTTTTCCGCCGTGGCCTTGGCGGCGTCGCCCATCGCGCCAGCAGGCGAGAGATCCTGCGCCATCCAGCCGAATCCCGCCGGGCGGTCGGCGCGCAGCCAGGCGAAGTCGCGCTCGAAGTCGCGGCTCGCCGGCAGGAAATTCTTCGCCCGCGCCATCTCCACGAGTTCGGGCCGAAAGGCCAGCATCAGCGATGTCTCGACCTCGCCGCCGTGAATGCCGTGCTTCAGTTCGTCGGCGCTGAACAGTCCGTCGGGATAGCCAAAGCGGGAGAAGGAGCAGGTCGCCGCGAGGACGCCGTGACGCGCGCGCAGTTCCAGCGCCGCCTGCGCGATCAGCGGCGAATTGCCGCCATGCGAATTGAGCAGCAGTAATTTTCGCGCGCCGGCGGCGATTGCGCCTTCGACGACCTCGGTCAGCATTGCGAAGGCGGTGGACGGAGAAAAGCTCAGCGTGCCCGGAAAATCGCGATGTTCGACCGAGACGCCGACGCTCTGGATCGGCAGGAACAGCACGTCGATGTCATCTGGCAGGCGCGGGACAATGCGGTCGATGCAGCCCTGCATGA
>PLZT01000195.1 GCA_003152255.1 Methylocystaceae bacterium
CGGACCACTCGAAAATGCGATGGGTGTAATCCCAATAATCCTCGAGGCTCTCGCCCTTGATGGCGAACACCGGCGTGCCGGCGGCGGCGATGGCCGCGGCGGCGTGATCCTGGGTCGAGTAAATGTTGCAGGAAGCCCAGCGAACATCGGCGCCGAGCGCCTTCAGCGTCTCGATCAGCACGCCCGTCTGAATGGTCATATGGAGGGAGCCCGCGATACGCGCGCCCTTGAGAGGCTGGCTGGCGCCGTATTCGGCGCGGGTCGCCATCAGACCGGGCATTTCGGTCTCGGCAATGTTGAGTTCCTTGCGGCCCCAATCGGCGAGGCCGATGTCGGTGACGACATAATCTTTGAAATGAGTGGTCATGATCTTCCCTTCGCTCGCGGCGCTTGTGTCGCCAGATGTCGGGCCGGCTCGCGCCACGTCCCCGCGCCGGCGCTATAGCAAAGGATTTTGCGCCACGCAATAAAGATATGTGCAAGTCTTTATATGATAGCCGGGGGCGGCGGCCCGTCGATCGCGGTCTGCGTCAGCGGCTGAAATTGGAAGCGCGCGCTGGCGACGGCGATGCGTAGCCACACGCTGATGCCCACGCCGATAAAATGCGCCAACAGAAGAAGAAAGCTCATGAGCAGCACGAACACGTCCAGCGCCCGGATGATCTTGGTGGGATCGGTGATCGCGATGCCCGGCGGTTGCGAAACGGTTTTGGCGATCAGCAGCGATATGCTCAGCGCGACGCCGATGAAGGACAGAAAAACGCCGAGAAAGCCGATCGTCATCCCGGCGTGCAGAAACCACAGGCCGGAGCCGCGTTTCCCGCCGAGGTAACGCTCGGGAGCCAAGGCGATTTTTCTGGCTCGCCGGGTGTAATGATACGCCAGCGCGCAGGTCAGGAACAATAAGGCGAGCGCGCAGCCGCTCCAGTAAATGGCGTCGCCAATCCCCGCCTTGGCGGCGCTGAGCGCGCGTCCGGACGTCGCGAATTGCAGGAGCAACGCCGACAGGAAGGCGAGCACGAACTGAATCCAGAATTTGGTCCAGCCCAGGAGACGCATTTGGCCGGCGAGACGTTGCCCGATCTTGTCGCCGGACGGGCCGCTCATCCGCAAGACCGGACTGCCGCCTTCCGGCGCTCGGCTCTTTCCGGGCAACATTCTGCTGGCGAAGCCCGGATAGGCGAAACTATTCGCGATGACCAGCCCCAAATGGACGACGACAAGGGCGGCAAGCACGAAAGCGCCGATTTCGTGAGTGTTCGCGAACAAGTCCGCCAGACGGTCGTCCGGTTCTCCCCATGAAGGCAGCGGCGTTCCCCAAAACAGCACGGGCGACGCGGTGAAAATCAGGCGCGGATAGCCGCTGGCCGTCATGACCACGAGCGCGAGATAGGTCAGCGCGTTCACCCATGCGCCAATCAATCGCCGCCAGCGCGGCGTCTCCGCGGGATAGGCCGGGGCGCCGAACAAAAGCCTCGACAAAATCGCGAGAACGAGAAGAACCGCGGTCGTAAGCCCCAAGGAAACATGAACATCCGCCAGAAACGCTCGCTCGTCGGTGGTCGTGGGCGAGGAACGCAGATACCAGCCCAGCCCCAGCAGCGCCGCGGTCGCGAGCGCCAGGAGCCAGTGGATCAGTATGGAAAAGAGTCCGTATCTCGCGAGATTTGATTTCATGACGCCGCCTTCGCCTTCGTGAGAACCAACGAGCCCGCTCTTAAAAACTCGGAAAATCATGTTTAGTCCGTCTATTGGTCGGATAATCGCGTGGAACGCCCCGGCCAGGCAATGAACAATATGGGATTAGCTTGATTTTCGACAGAAAATGATCGACCATGGAACTGGTCAGATAGTCAGGAAGCGTCAATGGCCGCCCGCAAGAAAATCAGCGCGCGAAAGCCCGCGCCGGAACCGCCGCGCCCCCCCCGCGGCGAGGGGTGGAAGCTCGAAGACGCGAAGGCGCGTTTCAGCGAGCTTGTGCGCCGCGCTCGCAGCGAGGGACCGCAAAGAGTCTCGGTGCGGGGCAAGGACGCGGTTGTCGTCATAGCGGCGGAGGATCTCGATCGCCTTCTCGCCTCTCCCAAACCGGCTCGGCTTGTCGACTTCCTCGAGAGTCTGTTCGTCGAGGGTCTCGACCTCGACCGCGAGCCGGACTTCGGGCGGGATTTCGTTCCGTGATCGGGTGGCTGCTCGACACCAATGTGATCGCGGAATTGATCAGCCCGAAGGGCGCCGCCGGCGTCAAGGCATGGGCCGCCGCGCAGGACGAGGCGCGGCTCTTTCTCAGCGTCTTGACGCTCGGGGAATATGACAAGGGTCTCGAGAATCTCGATCCCGGCGATCCACGTCGGATCTCGGTCGCCAATGCGCGCGACGCATTGGAGGAGCGTTTCGGCGAACGGGTGCTGACCGTGTCAAAACCCATCGTGCGTCGCTGGGGGACGATCAGCGGCATGGTCAAGCGCGTTCACGGCCACTCTCCTTCGGTCGTCGACACATTGCTCGCCGCGACCGCGCTTGAGCACGATCTCTATCTAGCCACTCGCAATGTGCGTGACGTCCGCTATTCGGGAGCGGCGGTGTTCAATCCCTGGAGCGACGACGTCGCGCGGTTCCCACTGCGGGCGCGCTCGATAACACGCAGAGAAAAGACTATCGAATGACGCGGCCCCCGCGCTGTTCGATCGCTTCGCGCGCCGCCTCACCTCAGCGTCGGCGCGCGCAAGGGCAGGGGATCCGTGTCGAGCAGGCCGAACAGCAGATGGTCGCGCCATTGCCCGTTGATGTTGAGATAGGCGCGGGCATAGCCTTCCTGCGCGAACCCCAGATGCTCCAGCAGGCGCTTCGAGGGTTCGTTATTGGGCAGACAGGCGGCTTCTATCCGATGCAGCCCCTGCCTTTCGAACGCATAGGCCAGAACGGCGCGCACGGCGCGGCACATATAGCCTTGGCCGGCGTAGGGTTCGCCCATCCAATAGCCCAGCGTCGCCGCCTGCGAGACGCCGCGCCGCACATGCCCGAGCGACAGGCCGCCGACCAACGTGTCGTCGTGTTCGCGAAAAATCAGGAACGAGAAGGATTCGTCGCGAGCCAACTCCTCCCCGTGCCGACGCACGCGATAGCGAAAACTGGATCGGGTCAAATCGTCGAGCGGCCACACGGGCTCCCACGGCGTGAGAAAGGCCCGGCTTCGCGCGCGCAGCGAAGACCATTGGACGAAATCGCTCATCTCGGCCGGGCGCAGATAGACTCCGTCGCCGTGGATAGGGAAGTTGCGCCGCGCGATGCTGACGCCAAACAGCGCCATGATCATACCCTTGTCGCAAGGCGCGTCGCGCGCGCGTGGTCCTCGATGAAGGCCCGAACGCGCCCCTCATCGTTTTCGAGCCGGGAGAACCGCTCCTCGGCGGTAAGAATTGGCGCGAGCCGCGGCGGCAGGTCGATGCGCTCGCCGATGGCGCGCTCGATCGCGGCGGGAAATTTCGCGGGATGCGCGGTCGCCAGCGCCACGACCGGCGTCGAAGGATCGACCGCGAGCCGCGCCCGCGCGGCGTGAACCCCCGTCGCCGTGTGCGGATCGAGCACATAGCCCGACTCGCGATAGGTGCGGGCGATCTCGGCGCTGGTTTCCTCTTCGCTGACCGCGCGAGCGTCGAAATCCTCTCGAATCGAGGCCAGCGCCTCCGGCGGAATATCGAAGCCGCCCGATTGGTCGAGACTGGCGAAAGCCGCGCGCAAAGCCCCGGCGTCGCGTCCCAGCGCGTCGAATAGCAGGCGCTCGAAGTTGGACGAGAGTTGAATGTCCATCGACGGCGATTGCGTCGGCATGACGCCGCGCGGCTCGTAGCGCCCGCTCGCCAGCGCGCGCGCCAGAATGTCGTTGGCGTTGGTCGCGACGATCAGCCGCGACAGCGGCAGGCCCATGCGTTTCGCCACATAGCCCGCCAGCACATCGCCGAAATTGCCGGTCGGCACGGCGAACGAAATCTCGCGAAACGGCGCGCCAAGCGCGACGGCGCTGGTGAAATAATAGACCATCTGCGCGACGACCCGCGCCCAGTTGATCGAATTGACGCCCGCGAGACCGAGGCGCTTGCGATAGGCGCTGTCGCGAAACAGGCTTTTGAGAATCGACTGCGCGTCGTCGAACGTGCCGCGCAAGGCGATGGCGTGGATATTGTCGTCCGCGACCGTGGTCATCTGCCGGCGCTGCACGTCGGAGACGCGCCCGTCGGGATAGAGGATGAACACGTCCACCCGGTTCTGCCCGCGAAACGCCTCGATCGCGGCGGCGCCCGTGTCGCCCGAGGTCGCGCCGACGATCGTGGCGCCAAGGCCGCGCTGCTCCAGCACGTGGTTCATCAGCCGGCCCAGCAATTGCATCGCCAAATCTTTGAAGGCAAGCGTCGGGCCGTGAAAAAGTTCGAGCACGAACAGATTGTCGTCGATCTGCGTCAGCGGCGCGACGGCGCGATGGGAAAAGCCGGCGTAGGCGGCGCGTGTCGCGTCGCGCAAGACTCCGGCGCCGATCTCGCCGGCGAATGGCTCGATCAGCCGCGCCGCCGCGGCGTCATAGGGAAGCCCGGCGAGGGCGGCGATGTCGCCTCGCGCGACGGCGGGGTAGGTCTTGGGGACGTAGAGCCCCCCGTCGGCGGCGAGGCCGGCCAACAGCACGTCGTCGAAGGCGAGTTCGGGAGCTTCGCCGCGGGTCGAAATATAATGCAATGGGCGACACCTATGAATTGGCCGGGCGGTTCCGCGCGAGCGCGCGGCGCCGACGATGGTAGCGCCCCGGCGGCGATTTGGCGAGTGGGGCGAGGGTTTTGGCGCATGCGAATCGGCGCGCGAAAATGCGCGTCAATGCGCGTCAATGCGCGCGGACGCGCGATCTTGCGTATAGGGCATACACAATCAGCAGCGCCGCCGCGAGGCCCATCCACGTCACCGCGTAGGGGAGGTGGTTATTGGGAATATCCGCCGCGTCCGGGACGGTCCGAAAAAGTCCGTCGTCCAGCCCGGCCTGATCTTCCTGCTGGAGCACGAAGGGCGCGGCGTCGACAAGGCCAAGCGTCGCGGCGATCTTGACGGGATCGCTTGTGAACCACTGGCCCGTGCCGGGATCGTCGGCCGGCGTGAACGCGTTGCGCGACTGCGGCGCTCGGAGCCACCCCTTGATCTCCGTGGTTTCGTTCGGCCCATGGCGCCAGGCGTCGGCGCCGGTCAATGATTGCGCGACGAAACCGCGGTTAACGAGCAGGGCGCCCCCGCCCGCGAGCCGAAAAGGCATGATAACGAAAAAGCCCGGCCCCCCACCGGCGGCCCCGGCGGGCGCCTGGGTGAACACCTTCACCGAGCTGGCGAGATCGAATCGGCCCGTCGCCCGAACGTGGCGATAGTCGTAATCTTCTCCGCGCAGCCCGGCCCAATCGCTAGGCGGCGGAATTTCGGCCGGAGCGGCGCGCGTTCGCGTTTCGAGTCGGGCGATCAGGGACTCTTTCCATTCCAGCCGCCGCAATTGCCAAACGCCCAACGTCAGCAGCAGCCCCAGCGCCAGCGCCGCGAACAGGCTTTGCCACACGAGCGATCGCGACGACACCTTCACCTGATCCGCCGCCCTTCCTCGGCCCGATTGTAATATTGCAGCGCGATCAGCAATCCCTTGGTGGGACGCAGCATCCCTATGCAGACAATGGCCGAGAAGGGAAGAAAGATCAGCGCGTGAATCCAGTAGGACGGCTGATAGACGATTTCGACATAGGCCGCGACGCCGACAATCAGGAAGCCGGCGATCATCATTACGAAGATCGCGGGGCCGTCGCCCGTGTCCGCGAACGAGAAGTCGAGGCCGCAGGCCCCGCATTTCGGCGCGACGCGCAGCAAGCCGTCGAACATCTTGCCCTTGCCGCAGCGTGGGCAGGAGCCGGTTACGCCGGCCCAATAGGGATTGACATGAGGCGGATGTTCCGGGTTCGACATCAAGGGCCCTTTCTCGCGCGAACGGCCACGGAAGGTTCCGTGACCGCTAACGCAGCGCTCCAATGGACGGCTACTCCCTCGCGGGGCGCGGGGCAAGCCCCTGCTGTCGCGCCTTATTCGACCATGCCGCCCCAATTTCCCCAGACATAGATGGCCGAGAACAGAAACAGCCAGACCACGTCGACGAAATGCCAATACCAGGCGGCGAATTCCAGCCCCAGATGTTGATCGGGCTTGAAGTGCCCCTTCAGCGTGCGAATGAGGCAGACCGCGAGGAACAGCGTGCCGATGATCACATGGAAGCCGTGAAAACCGGTCGCCATGAAGAAGGTCGAGCCGTAGTTCGTCGCGGCCGGATGGGCCGGGTCGAATTTGAAGGCGAACGGCGCGTGCACGTATTCCCAAGCCTGGATCGCCGTGAACAACGCGCCGAGGGCGATGGTCGCGATCAGGCCCTTCTTGAGCTGATCGCGATCGCCGTGCAGCAGGCCGTGATGACCCCAGGTTAGCGTGGCGCCCGAGGTCAACAGGATGAGGGTGTTGAGCAGGGGCAGCTTCCAGGGGCTCAGCACTTCGATGCCCTTGGGCGGCCAAACCCCCTCGAACAACGCGGTGCGGGCTTGCTGGGCGATATCGGCCGGAAACAGGCTCGAATTGAAGAACGCCCAGAACCAGGCGACGAAGAACATCAC
>PLZT01000698.1 GCA_003152255.1 Methylocystaceae bacterium
GCGTCGCCTCAAGAAGGGCGCGACGACCGCGAAGGCCGAGGCGAAACAGGTCGCGAAAGCCGACGCCAAGGCCCCGGCGAAGGTCGCGATAAAGGCCGCCGCGAATGCCGAGCCCAAGGCCGCGCCCAAGGCCCCGGCGAAGGTGGCCGCGAGCGCCGAACCCAAGGCCGCCGTGACCGTCGAACCCAAGGCCGCCGTGACCGCCGAACCCAAGACCGCCGAACCGAAGGCCGCCGAACCGAAGGCCGCGGCCGATTCGACCGAGCCGAAGCCCGCTCTCGCCCTGGCGGCCAAACCGGCGCATAAGCCCTCGCAGAAACCGGCGCGCAAAGCCGCTTAACCCGTGGGGTGGCGAAGGGTTGGTCCGGCAAGAAGGACGAGCGAAGCGGCGTCGCGACCGTTTCCTCGTCCTATTTTTCCCGGGCGGACGCCGATTGCTTTGATATCCGCGCTTTCGCGCCAATGTCACGCGGCGCTTCCAAACACCGGCGCAACCCTCTAAACAACCCAGCATGATCTGGCTCATCTTCGTCTTTCTCACCGGCGCCGCCGTGCTGGCCGTGCTCGCGCCGCTCGCCGCCAAAAGCGGCTCCGCGAACGACGCGGCGACCGACAAGGCGTTTTTTGGCGAGCAACTGGCCGAAATCGAGCGCGAACGCGCCGAGGGCCTGCTCGATCCGGCCGACGCCGAGGGCGCGCGGGTGGAAGCGGCTCGCCGGCTGCTGCGCGCCAGCGAAACCGACGGCGCGACCGCCCAGCCTTCCAACCGCAAGACGCGGGTCGTCGCGGCTCTCGCGACGCTGCTGCTCGTGCCGGCGCTCGCCATTTTGCTATATCTTTCCGTCGGCGCCGCCGGCCTGCCGGATATGCCGCTCGCCGCGCGGCTCGCGGCGACGCCGCCTCACGCGGACCTCTCCGCCGCCGTCGCCCAAATCGAGGCGCACCTCGCCGAGCATCCCGACGATGGGCGCGGCTTTGAAGTGGTCGCGCCTTTTTATCTGCGCAATGGCCGCTATGACGACGCCATACATGCCTATGTCGAGGCGCTGCGCCTGCTCGGGACGACCCCGACCCGTTACGCCGCTCTGGGCGAGGCCTATGTCATGGCGGCCCAAGGGGAGGTGACGCCGGACGCCCGCCGCGTTTTCGACGCCGCGCTGGCGTTGGACGAGACGCATCCGATGTCGCGCTATTATCTCGCCTTGGCCGCCGCGCAGGACGGCGATACGGCCAAGGCGGACGAGTTGTGGTCGAAACTGCTCGCCGACGCGCCCACCGACGCCGGCTACCGCGACCTCGTGCGCGCGCAGATCGAAAAGCTGAGAGGCGAGGCCGGTCAAAGCGCGCCATCCGGCGAAGCCGGCAAGTCGAGCGGCGAAGGTCCGGCCAGCGAACAAGGCAAGGCCGTCGCCGCGATGCCCATGGCCGATCAGCAGGCCTTCATCCGCTCCATGGTGGATCGCTTGGCGGGGCGGCTGGCGCAAAACGGCGACGATGTTGAGGGTTGGCTCAAATTGCTTCGCGCCTATGGCGCGCTGTCGGAGCCGGAAAAGGCCAAAGCCGCGCTCAAGGACGCAAGCAAGGCGCTCGCGGGCAAACCCGCCGACCTAGCGCGCGTCGAGGCGCTGGCGGCCGAACTGAATATCGAGAGGTAGCGGGAGCATGACGCGCAAGGCGAAGCGGTTGACGCTGATTTTCGGCGCGCTGGCGGTTTTGGGCTTGGCGGCGGGCCTCATCATGTTCGCGCTGCGGGACAATATCGTCTTCTTCTACACGCCGACCCAGCTCGCCGAAAAACACCCGGCGACGGGCGCGCGCCTGCGGATCGGCGGACTGGTGAAACAGGGTTCGCTGGTCAAGGGCGAGAGCCGCGATGTGAGCTTCGTCATCACGGATAATGAGAAGGAGCTCGCGACCACATACACCGGCCTGCTGCCCGACCTCTTCCGCGAAGGCCAGGGCGTCGTCGCCGATGGCGTGCTCGCAAGCGACGGCAAATTTCGCGCCGACAGCGTGCTCGCGAAGCACGACGAGCGCTACATGCCGCGCGATGTCGCGGAAGCATTGAAGAAACAGGGCGTGTGGCAGGGCGACAAGAAATGAGGCGCACATGATCGTCGAAACTGGACACTTCGCCCTCATTCTCGCGTTCGCGCTGGCGCTGGCGCAAGCCGTCATCCCCTTCGCCGGCGCGAGGCTTGGCGATGGCGCGCTGATGCGGGTCGCGCGCCCAACCGCCCTCATGCAATTTCTTCTCGTCGCGCTCGCCTATGGGGGGCTGACCTATGCGCATGTCGTCTCGGATTTCTCGCTCGTCAACGTCATCGAGAACTCCCATTCGAGCAAGCCGCTGATCTATAAAATCTCGGGCGTCTGGGGCAATCACGAAGGCTCGATGCTGCTGTGGGTGCTGGTGCTGTCGCTTTGCGGCGCGCTGATCGCGCTGTTCTCGTCGGCCATGCCGGCCAAGCTGCGCGCCGACACGCTCAGCGTGCAGGGACTTCTCGGCGCGGCTTTTCTGCTGTTCATTCTGCTCACGTCAAATCCGTTCGCGCGCGTGTCGCCCGCGCCCTGGCAGGGCCGTGACCTCAATCCGATTCTGCAGGACCCTGGCCTCGCGATCCATCCGCCGCTGCTTTATCTGGGCTATGTCGGCTTCTCCATCGTATTCTCCTTCGCCGCCGCCGCCTTGATCGGCGGCCGCATCGACGCCGCCTGGGCGCGCTTCGCGCGGCCCTGGACGCTGTTCGCCTGGATCAGCCTCACGCTCGGCATCGCCATGGGTTCTTACTGGGCCTATTACACGCTGGGCTGGGGCGGCTTCTGGTTCTGGGATCCGGTCGAAAACGCGTCGCTAATGCCCTGGATCGCCGGCACGGCGCTGCTGCACAGCGCGGCGGTGATGGAGAAGCGCGAGGCGTTGAAGGTCTGGACGATCTTCCTGTCGATCCTCGCCTTTTCGCTCTCGCTGCTTGGCACGTTTCTGGTGCGCTCGGGCGTGCTCACCTCGGTTCACGCCTTCGCCAACGATCCCGAACGCGGCGTGTTCATTCTGGCGATTCTGGTGTTCTTCATCGGCGGAGCGCTGGCGCTGTTCGCGCTGCGGGCCGGCGCCTTGCCGGTCGGCGGGCTGTTCGCGCCGATTTCGCGCGAGGGCGCGCTGGTCTTGAACAATCTTCTGCTCACCACCTGCTGCGCCACGGTCGTCATCGGCACGCTTTATCCGCTGGCGCTGGAGGCGATCACCGGCGAAAAAATTTCGGTCGGCGCGCCTTTCTTCAATACGGTGCTGATCCCAATCGCGCTGCCGCTGGCCCTGCTGATGCCGATCGGCCAGATGCTGGCCTGGAAGCGCGGCGACCTTTCCGCGGCGTTGGCGCGGCTGCGCGTCGCCTTCGTCATCGGCGTGGCGGCTCTTGCGGCCTTCGGCGCGCTGCAGGGCGCGCCCTATCTTTCGGTCGCGGCCGCCGCCGTCGCGGTCTATCTCGTCGTCGGCTCGTTGAGCGATCTCGCGCAGCGCGCGAACGCCCGCGCCGCCGGTCCGCGCGCCGCGCTCGCGCGTCTCCTTGGTCTGCCGTTGTCGGTGTTTGGAACCGCCTTCGCCCACGCCGGCATGGGGCTGACGCTGCTTGGCCTCGCCGCGACCGGCTGGGGCGTCGAAAACATCACGACGATGCGCGTCGGCGATTATGCCGATGTCGGTCCCTATAAAATCGTCCTTGAAGAAATGGCCGCGCGGGCGGGTCCGAACTATTCCGAATCGTACGCTGTCATGGCGGTGCGCTCCAACGGCCAGACCGTCGCGCGGATCGAGCCGGCCAAGCGCTTTTATCCCGCCCGCAAGACGGCGCGCACCGAGGCCGGCATCGTGACTTTGGGGCTCGGCCAAGTCTATGCGGCGCTGGGCGAGGGACACGATAACGGAAGCATCGACGCGCGAATTTATTACAAGCCGCTAGTGACGCTGATCTGGATCGGCGCCTTGGTCATGGCGCTCGGCGGCGCCTTCTCGCTCGCCGACCGTCGTCTGCGCATCGGCGTCGCGCGCCGCGCGGCGGTCCCTGCCCTGCCCCAGGCCGCCGAATGAAGCGCGCGCTCAAAATTCTCGCCCTCGCGGCGGCGCTGCTGGCGCCTTTGGGCGCTCAAGCGGTCGAACCCAGCGAAAAGCTCGCCGATCCCGCCCAGGAGGCGCGGGCCCGCGCCATCGCCACCGAATTGCGCTGCCTCGTCTGCCAAAACCAGTCGATCGACGATTCCGACGCGCCGCTGGCCAAGGATCTTCGAATGCTGCTGCGCGAGCAAATTAGGAAGGGCGCGAGCGACAAGGAGGCGCGCGACTACATCGTCGCGCGCTACGGCGAATTCGTGCTGCTGCGCCCGCCGTTTAAGCCCGAGACCCTGCTTCTGTGGGGCGCGCCGCTGATCGCGCTCGCCGGCGGCGCCCTCGCGCTGTGGGCCGCCTACCGACGCCGAAGGGTCGTTGCGGCGCCGGCGGCGTTGAGCGAGGCGGAACGGGCGAAACTGCGGGCGTTGGGAGTTGAGGGGCCGGACGAGGGGTGAGGTTTGGCGTGGAACGATCCTGCGTTTCCCCTGTTGAACTATCCGGCTTTGTGCTAGGAAAAGCCATGCCGATCACGCTCACGCCCGAACAAGAGACTTGGCTGCGAGCCCATGTCGCGGCCGGCGATTTCGCCTCGGTCGAGGACGCCGCGCGCCAACTCATCGACGAGCGCATCGCCGAGCGCGCAGCTGAAGACGATGAGGATATGGCGTGGGCGAAGCCCTTGGTGGACGAAGCACGCGACGCGGTAGCGCGTGGCGAGTTCGTCTCCCTCGATGAACACAAGGCGCATATCGCGGCGCTTCTCGAGTCTCTCAAGGCGTAATGTCGCGTCTCATCGTCTCCCTGAAGGCCCGGGCCGACACGAGCGATATTATCAAGGATCTGGCGAACAAAGCCGGTTACGGCGTCGCCGCCGCTTACGCCGCGTTTTTCGCAAGGGTCAATGAACGATTGGCGGAGTTTCCCGACAGCGGCGCGCGGCGCCCTGTCCTTGGGCCGCGCGTGCGCATTTGTGTCGTTTCGCCGTACGTCGTTATTTACGAACACATGGAAGCCGACGACATTGTTATGGTTTTGCGCATCGTTCACGGACGTCGCAAAATCCGACGAAAATTTCTGAGGGAATCGTGAGCGGACCGTAGCCGCGGCCATGCGCTGGACCATCCACCGCCGGCGCGAATTATTCTTGAATGGCGTCGACGAGGCCGGGATGAAAGAATTCGCTTCGTCCCGTTTCATGGATTCGTTTTTAGCATGGAAGCAACGTCCGTTTCCACAGCGCGGCATCGCGGCCCGCCAGCGCCGCGCGGGCGTTCGGGTTCTCCGCAATTCGATTTCATCCAATTCATGTATAAGACGCATGCCTCCCACCCCAACCCTGGCCCCACATGTCCGACCCAATCGACTTCCTCCCCGGTTTCGCCTCGCACTGGATCGACACCGACGCCGGCCGGATTTTCGCCCGCTCGCATGGCGCGGGGCCGCCGGTGCTGCTGCTTCATGGCTTTGGCGAGACCAATATCGCCTGGCGCAAAATCGCGCCGGCGCTGGCGCGGCGCTTCACCGTCGTCGCGATGGATTTGCGCGGCTATGGCTGGTCGGCGGCGCCGGATAGCAAGAACGGCGAGGCCTATACAAAACGCCAGATGGCCGCCGACGCCGTGAAAGTGATGGAAAATCTTGGGCACATTCAATTCGCGTTGGTCGGCCATGATCGCGGCGCGCGCGTCGGGTTGCGGCTGGCGCTCGATCACCCGGGGCGGCTGACCAAGCTCGTCCTGCTCGACATCGCGCCGCTGGAGGAAGGCATTGGCGACGCCAATCTGCAACGGATCGGCCGCGCGAAATTTCTGAGCTTCGAGGCGCCGCGTCCCGAAAACCTGATTGCGCTCGATCCCGTAGGCTTTCTAAACGACGCGCTGCAAAGCGGGACCAAATCGAAGACGCTGAACATTTTCGGCGAGGCGGCGCGCGCGGCCTACGCCCAAGCCTTCAACGATCCGACGCGCATCCACGCCTTTTGCGAGGATTTTCGCGCCGGCGACGGCGCCGACAAGGAGCAGCTCTTGGCCGACAAGGCCAGCGGCAAAAAGATCATCGTCCCGACGCTGGTTCTCTGGAGCGCCGCGCATTTTCCGCAAACGCCGTCGCTGCTGGAAATCTGGCGCGAGTGGGCGGACGATGTGCGCGGAGAGGCGATCGACAGCGGCCATTATCTCGCCGACGAAGCGCCGGAAGCGGTGCTGAAGGCGCTGGACGCGTTTTTGTAAAGGAGTCGGCGCATGAGCTTCGAGGCCATCCGCATCGACAAGGATGACGCCGGCTATCGCGCCGGCTATGCCGTCATGGACGACGCCGACCTGATGCCGGGCGACGTCGACATCGACGTCACCCATTCGACCATCAATTACAAGGACGGGCTGGCGATCACCGGCAAGGGGCCGATCGTGCGCCGGTTCCCGATGATTCCCGGCGTCGATTTCGCCGGCCGGGTCACGCGCTCAACGCGCGGGGATTTCGCGCCGGGCGATCTTGTCGTCGCCGGCGGCTGCGGACTCGGCGAGGCGCATTTCGGCGGGTTCGCGCAAAAAGCGCGGGTGAGCGGCGACTGGCTTGTCCCACTGTCGACGGGCCTGTCGCCCGAAGAGGCGATGGCCATCGGCACGGCGGGCCTCACCGCCATGCTCTGCGTGCTCGCGCTGGAGCGCTTTGGAATGACGCCGGATAGCGGGACGATGGTGGTGACCGGCGCTTCGGGCGGCGTCGGTTCGGTCGCGGTGGCGCTGCTGGCGCGGCTCGGCTGGCGCGTCGCCGCTGTCACCGGCCGACCGGAGGAGGCGGATTACCTCAAAAGCCTCGGCGCTCACGAGGTCATCGACCGCGCGGAGCTGGCCGAGCCGGGAAAGCCTTTGCAGAGCCAGCGCTTCGCGGCGGGCGTCGATACGGTGGGATCGGTGACGCTGGCCAATGTGCTGGCGCGAACGCAATTCGACGGGGCCGTCGCCGCCTGCGGCAATGCGCGGGGCATGGATCTGCCGGCCAGCGTCGCGCCCTTCATTCTGCGCGGCGTGACGCTGCTCGGCGTCGAGGCCGTGCGGCCGCGTCTCGCTTTGCGGCGCGAGGCCTGGGCCAGGCTCGCGCGCGATCTCGACAAGGAGACGCTGAGCCGCATGAGCGAAACCATTCCGTTCAGCGAGACGCTGGAGCGCGCGAAAAAAATTGTCGAAGGTCGGGTGCGAGGCCGGATCGTCGTGGCGATTGGGTGAGGCCGCGGCGGATTTTGCGCCGCGGCGAGAAGCGGCTATTAACGCGTCAAGCTTCACCATACCCGCAAGGCGAGACGGCGTGACACAA
>PLZT01000432.1 GCA_003152255.1 Methylocystaceae bacterium
TGAGTTTGATCTGGCGAGGCAACGATCAGATCGTGCAACGGGCTCGGACCTTGGATACCGAAACAACCGCTGGAGTTTTAATTATGCGAGACTGAATCTCACCCCTTGACCCGAACCTCCCCATGTGAGCGTCGAAGCGTTGCGTGATCGGTATGTTTCGAGCGCCCACGTTTGCGAGGCGCGGCATTTTCAGACGATCTGGCTTCTGGCCAAGGGACACAGCGTCGGCGAAGTCGCGGAGATGACCTCGTTCGGGCCACGCTGGATCGAACAGCTCGCCGCCCGCTACAACGCCGAGGGCCCGGACTCACTGGGTGATCTACGGCGCCGCAACGGAACGTCGGCGACGATTCTCAAACCCGAACTGCTCGTCAAGCTGCGCGAGCGTTTGCAGGAGCCGCCCAGCGACGGCGGCGTTTGGACGAGCCCGAAGATCGCCGTCTGGATGGCTCAAGAACTTGGGCTCGATAAAGTCTGCCCGCAGCGCGGCTGGGAAGCCTTGGAGGCGCTCGGCTGGTCGATCCAAGCGCCGCGCCCGAAAAATCCAAAGTCGGCGACGCCCGAAGAAGAAGCGGCGTTTAAAAAAAACTCGCGGACGCCGTCGTCGAGGAAACGGAAAAACACCCCGACCGGCTCGTCGAAGTCTTCGCAAGCGACGAGCATCGGCTCGGCTTGAAGCCCATCACGCGGCGCGTCTGGGCGCCAATCGGCAAGCGGCCGATCGCCCTTGGTCATCACCGCTTTGACTGGCTCTATGTCACGGCCTTCGTGTCGCCCGCGACAGGCGAGACCTTCTGGTATGTGCATGACGGCGTCTCGAAGCCGTTCTTCGAGGCGCTGCTCAAAACCTTCGCACGCGAGGCCGGCGCGGGACGTGATCGAACCATCCTTCTCGTGCTCGACAACGCTGGATGGCATGGAGAGGCCGGCCTCGACGTTCCAGACGGGGTGAGGCTGGTTTTTCTCCCGCCTTACACGCCGGAACTGCAACCCGCCGAGACGCTGTGGAAGTTGGTCGACGAACCGAATATCAACAAACACATCGCCACGATCGAAGCGTTGGAGGACATCGTCGCAAATCGATGCCGCGCCCTCGCCGAGCAACCCACGATCATCAAAAGCCGAACCGGCTTCACTGGTGGCCCAAGATCGCTGCCCCGAAGTAATCAGCCGGAGATGGTATGAATCGGCTGCGGTTCTGAGGCCGAACCGGAACATCTGGCCAAGCAACATCGCCGAGCGAGGATCACCCTGAAGAGCGGCTTTCTTCAAGAGAGCGAAGGCCTTCTAATTCTTCTGTGTCACGACGATCTCTGATAGGGTTGTCTTGGTCGTATGGCTTGGCAACACGGGCAGCGCATGAGGGTTCGGGCCAGCGCGACGGTCAGTTGCCGTCGGATTGTCGTGATCGAGTTTTCTATGTGGCGCTCGGGTCGGATCGGCGGCGCCTCGGGGTCTGGGACGCTTGGGTATGCGAGGTTTTTCGCGCCAAGAGGGGCCTGAGGGGGGAATCGCCGCTCGTTCGCGGATGAGGAAGCCATTCGAGCGGATGGGGCGTTGAACGTTTCCAGTCGCGCGAGGCTGGCCGAACGCGCACGGCGGCGAAGCGCGACGACAGAGTTTCATTGGAGCCCTCGCGCCAGGACACGGTCCGCCACGCCGTCTCGGGAAGCTCCCGCGCCAGCTTCTTGGCGTAAACCGGCGCATGATCGGCGTCGCGCCGCACGCGCGATGGTTTGCGTCCGCGTCCGTTCCAGGGTTTGGGCGGCAGCGGCTCCATGTCGAGAGGCCAGACGCTGAGCGTCGATTGCACGCCGACCACATAGGCTAACCCCATGTGCCGTGACGCCCGAGCGGAACGCGCCGTCAACCCCATAACCGGCGTCGGCCAGCAAGACCCCGGGCGCGACGCCAGCCGCGAGAGCGGCCTTGATCTGATCGAGCGCGATCCGTGGCTTGGTCTTGAAGACCACGTCGTCTGGAATATGAGCTTTCTTGCGCCGCGCCGCGTTCTTCGCCCAATCTTCCGGCAAATACAGCCGATAGGCGATTGGCAGGCTCGCCGCGTGATTGGCGATCGAAAGCGTCACCGCGATCTGGCAATTGTCGGTTTTGCCCAGCCGCCCGCAATATTGTCGCGCGACGCCCACCGAGTGAACGCCCTTCTTGGCGAAGCCTGTGTCATCAACAATCCAAGCCTCGATCTCGCCCTGCGCTTCGACCGCCGGCAGGACCAGTTCGCGCACTTTGTCCAGAACCGCTTCGTCCGACCAAGCCGCCTGACCCACGAGATGCAACAGCGATTGGTGTTTCGCCGAGACGCGCGACGGCGCCACCACGGCGGCCATCGGCTCAACGCTCTTGCGCTCGCCGGGCATCAGCAAACCGATACAATAATCCTTGAGCGGTCGCGCACGGTCGTCACGACCCAGAGCCGCCGATATGGAATCGACATACTCAGAAAAACGCGCTTCAGTCGATTGTGCATAATCCCCCATCTTCGACACCATTCGCCATTCAAACGAATCAGCAAAATAGCAAATCCCAGCCCACCGCGAATCTGTGAAAATCGTGACTCAGTAGAACTAAGAACCGATTCAGCTATTCCCTGACGGGCCCTAAAGGAAGCGCCCGCGCCGATGGCGTGGCCGTGGAGCCAGTTCAAGGCGGAGCGTCCGCACAGCGAGGACGAAAAAAGCGAGAATTGTCGTGTGCTGCTGACATTCACGCGAGACGGGCCTACCTTGTGGAATCGGAATTCGGATCGGCTCGGATGTAGGTTGCAACGCAGGAGTGTTCTTCTATTACAACGATTGCGCCCTATTAGGGCCTATCCTATTCAGGACGCTGGCGGGATAAAAAAAGCGGGATAGTCGGAAAACCGCGCTTCAGCCGCTTCCGAGGAGCTTCGCCGAAATGTCACAGCAGGATCGAATGTCACATCGAGCCCTCAAAAAAAAACCTGGTCCGCCAATGTCGAAAAAGGACTTCGAAGCGC
>PLZT01000350.1 GCA_003152255.1 Methylocystaceae bacterium
CCATCTGAAATGTCGAATGTTCGCATTGGCGTCGCCTGTAGTCTGTTCCGGAATGCAAATAAGTTGAAAGCGCGCGCCGGAGTCCGAGGATCGTGGGGTCTGGATGGCGACGCAGGAGACTATGCGGGCTCGTCGGCTTCGGCAAGATGCCGCCGACCCGGATATCGCTGTGGCGAACGTCTGGTCCAGTTTGGGGCTCGTTCGCTGGGTGGATAGGCATGATCCGACGACTCTAGTGGGGGCTACCTCACACCCGCAATTTTAGTTGCTTAGCGCGTGACCCCACGCCGATCGACGTCGAGTCCCCATGCCGAAACACAGTTTTCGAGAAGGAAATGGCTGGCTCACGCTGTTCCAATGTCGAATTGCCCGCTATGAAAAGAGCGAACGGTTGTCTGCTGACAACGATTTAGCGCGGGGTGTTTGTACGGCATCAGCTTGTTTCTATGCAAACGTATGGCAGGATCGGCGTTAAGCTTTCATTAACTCAATAATTCTTGCTGAAGAGAGCGAATCGTGGCCTATTGCTGAGACGGAAATTAGGCGTCTGACGGGCGCTAGCCGTCTAGAGAAGGGTCCATGAGCCTGCAAATCACCCAAGCCAGTTTGCCCGTGGGAGAAACTTCTGCCCGCGTTACGAGACATGCGGGGATTCTCTCTAGCCAATTGCGAATGCTGGGGGCGACTCTGTTCCCCCCATCGGCGAAAAAATCGCTTCGATCGTTCACTTCCGGAGAAGTTGCTCGGATTGTGAGCGTTTCGGACGGCTATCTTCGTCAGCTATCACTCGACGGACTAGGACCCATGCCGTCTTTGGCTTCCGGGGGACGGCGATCCTATACGCTCGCTCAAGTAAACGAACTGCGTCGTTACCTGGCTGATGCGCGACCTCGGGAAGCTTTGCAATTCATGCCAGGGCGTCGAGCAGAAGATAAGTTGCAGGTTATCACCGTCGCGAACTTTAAGGGAGGTTCGGCGAAGACGACGACCGCGCTTTATCTCTCGCAGTATCTAGCGCTACAGGGCGTTCGCGTGCTCGCGATCGATCTCGACCCGCAGGCTTCTCTTTCGGCGATGTTTGGCTATCAACCTGAATTCGATATCGCCGAAAATGAGACGCTCTACGGTGCCATCCGATATGACGAGCATCGGCGGCCCATGAAAGAGGTCGTCCGCAAGACCTATTTTGATGGCGTCGGCTTGGTTCCGGGAAACCTTGAACTTATGGAATTTGAGCATCACACACCGCGAGCGATGATCGATCGAAAGGCGCGCGGACACGAGCTATTTTTTCGCCGGGTCGCTGCCGCGATCCAGGAAGTCGCGGATGATTACGATGTCGTGGTGATCGATTGTCCGCCACAGCTCGGTTATCTGACGATGGGCGCTTTGAACGCCGCTACGGCCATGCTCGTCACAATTCATCCCCAGATGGTCGACGTTGCCTCGATGAGCCAATTTCTACTCATGACCTCAGATCTCATGTCCGTCATTGAGAGCGCAGGTGGTCGTCTTGACCACGACTTCATCCGCTACGTGGTGACCCGGCATGATCCGAACGATGTTCCAGAGGCGCAAATTGTCGCGCTATTGCGGAATTTGTTCGGTGAGGACGTATTGCGCGCCACGGCATGGAAGTCCACAGCGATCGCGAATGCCGGCCTGACGAAGCAGTCGCTTTATGAACTCGAACGTGGGTCAGTTGGCAGAGCCGCATATGATCGGGCGATTGAGTCGGTTGATGGCGTTAACTTTGAAATCTTTCAACTCCTGAAGCGGGTTTGGGGCAGATGAGCAAGCGCACCGATACAATTCGGTCCCTTTTTTCCGCCCCACAGGCCGACGTGTTGTCTGCTGACAACGTGTCCGCAACCCTTCCGCGTGTTTCAGCGGGAGCGGTCCGTTCATTAAAGGACTCGTTTTCCGGCGTCGAACGAGAAAACGAGGAGCTCCGCAACCAAATAGCGTCCGGGGCGGTTATCTTTGAAATTGACCCAACTTTGGTTGATCCCTCTCCACTAGCGGACCGCTTCGTTGACGACGACAACGCGTCCTTCGAAGCATTGAAGGCATCGATCCATCACCGGGGGCAAGAAGTCCCGATACTGATTCGAGAGCACCCGACAGCGCCGGGACGTTACCAGAGCGCCTATGGCCATCGGAGGGTGAGGGTCGCGAAGGAGCTTGGACGATCGGTCAAGGCCATTCTCAAGAACCTGTCCGATGCGGATCTGGTCGTAGCCCAAGGCGTCGAGAATTCTGCTCGACAAGATCTGAGCTTCATCGAGCGTGCGATTTTCGCAATGAGGCTTGAAGACTCTGGATATGAGCGGACGATTATTCAGGACGCTCTGACCATTGATCGTGCAGAAGCGTCGAAGCTCATATCCGTTGCGCGGGCAGTACCGCAGGATCTGATCTTAGCGATCGGTCGAGCATCTAAGGTGGGGAGGGGGCGATGGCAGTGCCTAGCAGATGCACTTAAGCCCCTTGGCGCGACCAAGCGAGCTCGGGCTGCCGTAGCAACGGACGATTTCGCACAACAGGAGTCCGAAAGCAGATTCCTCCTCGTCCTGTCTGCGGCCAAGAACTTATCTCAGCAGCAGACCAGCGCACCGCCAGACGGGCAGGGCATTGTTTCAGATGCGGGACGCCCGATCGCCCGCATTAAGCGCACACCCAAGGAAATAGGTGTCTTCGTCGATCAAGCTGCGAACGGTGGGTTCGCCGAGTTTTTGATCGAGCAAATTCCTGGATTGTTCGACATTTATACTGCGTCGAATCGTCAGGGGAGGTAGCAGCAAGTCTTAACCGCGTTGACTGTCCTGGCTTCTCAAAAAGGAAAACGCAAAAGAAAAAGGCCCCCGAAACGTTTCCGCCCCGGAAGCCCTTCTCAAACCCTAAGCAAGTCTGAGAATCTCACTTCCGCGAATCGCTGTCAAGAGTCGGCGCCGTTTCGGCGAGCGGATTTCTTTTGCCTGAACGAGGCAAAAGGTCATGCAAACACAACCAACGACGCCCTTTGGGCGGCGATCGATGTCGCTCGCCATGGTGGCGAGCCAGGCGAACGCGAGAGATTTCGCGGGAAAACCGGGTAATTCAGAAACCGTCGTCCATAAATGGCGACTGTTTCGGGCGCTGACCGAGGCCAAAACGCCGCTTGGCGTCACCGACCGGGCGCTATCGGTGTTGCATGCGTTGCTGTCGTTCCATCAGGAGACGGCGCTGACGCTGCCGGCCGCCGATCCGCGCGCCGTCGACGAAGACGGGGAGGCGAGCGCCGGCATCGTCGTGTTCCCGTCCAATCGGGAACTGTCGATCCGGGCCCACGGCATGGCGCCGGCGACGCTGCGCCGCCATCTCGCTTGCCTCGTCGACGCGGGACTGATCATTCGCCGCGATTCCCCGAATGGCAAACGCTATGCCCGAAGGGGGCAGGGCGGAGAGATCGAAAGCGCCTTCGGCTTTGACCTAACGCCGCTCGTGGCGCGCGCCGTTGAGATCGAAAACCTCGCCGAGGAAGTGCGGGCCGAAAACAAGGCCGTCAGGCTGCTGCGCGAACGCATCACGCTGCTGCGCCGCGATATCGTCAAGATGATCGCGACCGGGCTGGAGGAGGGGGTTCCCGGCGACTGGCAGGGCCTACACCTGCGCTATGCGGCGCTATCGAGCCGCTTCGTGCGCAACCTATCGCGCGCCGATCTGGAGGCTTTGGCGGGCGAACTTGCCGCACTAAACGTCGAAATCCAGAAAGCGCTGGAAAGTCACGTAAATCTCCAAAAAAAGAGCGCCAATGACGCTCAGAATGGGCGTCACATACAGAATCAAATTACAAACTCTTTCGATCTTGAACCTAGCCTTCAACAAGGCAGGGACGAAACGCTTCAGCCAAATGACCAAGGCTCGCCGCCTCGATCGGCAAACGCCAATTCAAAAGCTTCCACGCCGCGAACTTACCCTCTCGGCATGGTGCTCGAGGCCTGTCCAGACATCATCGATTACGCCAAGTGTGGGATCAACAACTGGCGCGATCTGGCGACGACGGCGGCGCTGGTGCGTTCGGCGCTGGGGGTGTCGCCGGACGCCTGGGCGCGGGCCTTGGAGACGCTGGGCGAACACGACGCGTCAATCGTCATCGCGGCGATCCTCCAACGCGGCGAGGAGATCAAAAGCGCCGGCGGCTATCTGCGGGTTCTGACCGGGAAAGCCAGGGCAGGGGAGTTTTCGCTTGGACCCGTGCTGATGGCGCTGCTGCGCGGAAAGGCCGCGAAAGCGGCGCGGCAACACAGGGCGGCGGGGTGATGGCGTTTTACAAGCCTTGGGCTTCAGTCCTGTTCAGCGCCGAGCACGCCGAGCTTTCTGGCGCGATCGAGCAGGCTCTTTATCGACGACGGGCTCCAGCGGGTTCCGCCGCGCGGCGTGCGCTCATACATCGCTTCGAGTTGCATGGCGATTTGGGCGAGGGTGAGGTCGGGATTCGCGCGAGCGACGCCAGCGACAAGGGTGAGGAGACGCTCGCTGCTTGCTCTGCGCGTCGCGGGACGAAGCAAGTTGGCATCTGCGAGGCCTTCGGCGACGAAGCGTTTGACGGCGCGTTTGAGGCGCTCGACGCTCCAGTGGGGCAGGGCGGCGCCATTGGCTTTATCGCGCTTGGCGTTGAGCACACGCACGACGTCTTGCCAGCGATGATCGGGCCGCATTTGCCGCACGATCGGCAGCCAATGCTCGGCGGTGTGATTGACGCGCTCGAAATAGTTTTGGCTTCTGGCGTCGACGATGCGCTGGATGGCCTCGGGATCGCCGGCGCGAAGCTTGGGATTGCCGCCGACGCGGCCGCGTTTTTTGGCGGCGCGCAACCCGTCCTTGGTGCGTTCCCGAATGAGCGCGCGCTCGAGCTCGGCGACCGCGCCGAGCACTTGCAGGGCGAAACGACCCTGCGGAGTGGTCGTGTCGATCGGATCGGCGAGCGATTTGAAATGCGCTCCCTTGGCGTCGAGTTCGGCGATGACCGATAAGAGATGCGACAGCGACCGCGCCAGGCGGTCGAGCCTGGCGACCACCAGCACGTCGCCGCGTTGAACCTTGGCCAAAGCCTTGGCGAGCTCCGGCCGTGAGGCCTTTGCCCCCGACATATGCTCGCGAAAAATCACCGCGCAGCCGGCGGCCTTCAGCACGTCGGTTTGAGCGTCTGTGACCTGGTCCTCGGTCGAAACGCGTGCATAGCCGATCAGAGACATGGTTCACGCGATTGCGTTCGATAGGTCGTTTTGGTCATTTCTTGAGGCCTTTGTCTCGGTCAGACGCCGCAGGAAGACTTCGGGGCCGACCGGCGTCAAACCCTCTGGTCGACGCGCCTTAGTCCGGTCATTGCTCTCAAGCCGCGTTGCGATCGTCGATGATGGGCACCGTGACGGATAATTCCTCGTAAGAAACAAGAGGAGCAATCGTTCCGTCCGCGTGCTTCTTCAACGTGACGAGCCCATAGCGCTCCATGGTTTTGAGTGTGCGGGAGAGATTTGAGAGCTTCCTGCCGGTTTTTGCGGCGAGCTCGCTCATCGTGCGGGGTTTCGATCTGGCGATTTCCGCGAGCAGCACCCGATTAGGCCCCGACAGAATGCGGCCAAGAGTCTCCGTGGACGGCAACCACACCTTTGGATCGTCTTTGGCGGGCTTCAATTCGCCTCGCGCGATCGCCAGAGTGCGGGCCTTCATCTCCTCATAGGGGAGAATGCCAATTCTGAGCGTCTTCATGAGTTGATGCCTTGTTCTTTCAGCACGGCGTCGACCGCGGCCCAAAAATCATAGAGGAGAGCCGCCGCGTTGGTGTATTCGTAAGGGCGCACCGTTTTCAGACGGTGTTTGTGGTCCCACGCTTTTCGTTTCTGTCCCGGCCCCGAGCCCGCGACCGCATGGGCGTTGTCGAATCCGACCAAACGTTCGCCACCCGCGTCATGAAGGGTCAGGCTGTAGTCGAGGCCGTGCGGCTTGTCGGCCGAGGGCTCGATCCTGCGAACCTCGAACTTCACCCAAAAATGCGCCTTTTCGTTTACGACGAAGACCAGCCCGTCGAGATCGAGTAGGGCGTCGAGCGAAGCGTCTCGGTTCATCGGTAATAATTATCATACACTGATAACACATGCAATTTCCAATATCGAAAGTTACCATAAAACGGTCGTTT
>PLZT01000252.1 GCA_003152255.1 Methylocystaceae bacterium
CCCACAAAAAACGCAGAAGAGCCTGTTTTGCATAAAGATGTTTTACACATCGTACGGACTTTGTTCTTATGGCGTGGAACCGCCTATCAGCGGTTTGGCATCCAAAATCATGGCGACCAGACTGTCTCGTTGCGACTGTCGTTCGCCTTCGGCAGTGATTTTGCCGACATTTTCGAAGTGCGGGGGCATTCGACGCGAGCGTCGTGGCGTTGCCGCCGCTTGTGTGATTGACGAGAAAAATATCGTCTTGAGCTATGAGGGGCTCGATGGTCGCGTGCGCACCAGCGCGTTGACATTCGATCCTCCACCCAAAGAACTTACCTCCAGTGTTGCGTCGTACGCAATCGACTTGGAGCCCGGTGAGCGGCATTCGCTGTTCGCTACCGTCGGCTGCGATGGCGCAGGAAGAACGCCGCCTGCTCCTTTCTTGAGGGGACTGGTCTCGGCGGCTCGCGCAACGAAGGACGTGCACGCAAACACGGCCACTGTGGAAACCGCTAAAGCCACTTAATTTGAGAATTTGATGCTCCAACCTTTTTGTCGATTCGGCGGGCGGCGACGAGCTTTCGAACGCTCTTACCTACAGGTGCCGCTTGAAGCTCAAGCCATGAGCAGAGCCATCGAATGTGAGAATATTTTTGGTCTATATTCTCACATTTGATGGCTTTTTTGGCGCGAAGTTCGATATTCTCACGCCAAGATGGCTGCCGACACCCGCCACGCCGCCCCGAGTGGACGTCGTTGTCATGGAAACGACCTATGGCGATAGGCTGCACCGGCAATTGCAACCGTCGATCGACGAGCTTTATGACGCGATCACCGATGGCTTTCGGCGCGGAGGCAATGTCATAGTACCGACCTTCGCCATGGAGCGCGCCCTGGAGCGCGCCCAGGAGCTTCTCTATTTTCTGCATGAAGGAATTGAAAGCCGCCGCCTGAATCCGTCGATCAATGTGTTTCTGGATTCTCCAATGGCTATTTCAGTGACGGAGATATTCGAACGCCATCCCGAATGTTATGGCCGCGACACCGCGAAGCTGTTTCATCAAGGACGCGATCCCTTCCATTTGCCCGGCCTGAGATTCGTTCGGGAAACCGCCGACTCGATGGCGCTGAACAAGATAAAGGGCGGCGCCGTCATCATGGCCGGATCGGGTATGTGCACGGGCGGCCGGGTCCGTCATCATCTCAGGCATAATCTTGGGCGCGAAGAGGCGACCGTTATCTTTGTCGGCTTCGCCGCGCGCGGGACGCTCGCGCGACAAATCATCGACGGCGCCCGGGAAGTGACCATCTTTGGCGAAAATATCCCGGTTCGCGCCAAAATCCATACGATCAACGGATTTTCCGCGCATGCGGATCAAGCGGAGCTGCTCGCCTGGCATAAGAAGGCCCGGCCAAAACAGACTTTTTTCGTTCACGGCGAAGAAAGCGTCATGTCCTGCTTCGCCGCGCGGCTTACCGATACGCGTGTCGAGACGCCGGCTCTGAATCAGACGTTCAAACTTTAAATAGGATCTGGCTCCGGGGCGGCGCGATACGCCGAGTCGTCTGCCTTGACGCGCAACGAGCGTGATCCCACATAGCGAGGGCGTCGCCTGACGTCCGTGGCGGCGGGAGCCGTATGAAGCGGCAGACCCTCCCGCCCGGCTGCGTTCGCGGAAGGTTGAACAATGCCCGATATCGCGCTTGAAACAATCGCCATCCCCGGAACGAAGCTCACCCCCACGCGGATCGCGCTTGGGACATGGGCTATCGGCGGATGGATGTGGGGCGGAAGCGATGACCAAGTGTCGATCCGCACGATCCAGAGCGCCGTAGATCGCGGCATAACCATTATCGACACCGCGCCGGTCTATGGCTTCGGCCATTCGGAGGAAATCGTTGGCAAGGCGCTGGCGGAGGGTGGGAGACGGAAAGGCGTCGTCATCGCCACCAAGGTCGGTCTCGACTGGAGCGACGGCAAGCCGTTCCGCAACGCCAGCAAGGCGCGAATCCACAAGGAGATCGAGGATTCGCTGCGTCGGCTGCGCACCGATGTCATCGATATTTATCAGGTTCATTGGCCGGACACGAAGACGCCCATCGAGGAAACGGCCGAGGCGCTCGCGCAGTTGTATCGGGCGGGCAAGATCCGAGCGATCGGGGTCAGCAATTTCAACACGGCGCAGATGGATGCGTTCCGCGCGGTCGCGCCGCTGCACACGGCTCAGCCGCCGCACAATCTATTCGAACGCGACGCCGAGAAGGACGTCCTGCCGTATTGCCGCGACAACAATATAGCGACGCTCGCCTACGGCTCGCTCTGCCGTGGTTTGTTGACCGGCCGCATAAAAACCGACTCCAGCTTCACAGGCGACGATTTACGCCGCGCCGATCCAAAATTCCAAGCCCCGCGGTTGCAGCAATATCTTCGAGCGGTCGAAAAGCTCGATGTGTTCGCCCGACAGAATTACGGCAAGCGCGTCCTTCATTTGGCGGTGCGTTGGGTGCTCGATCGGCAGCCGCTCAGCGTTGCTCTGTGGGGAGCTCGGCGTCCCGATCAGCTCGATCCGGTTACCGAGGTCATGGGATGGAAGCTGGATGACCATGCATTGGCGGAGATCGACCGCATCGTCTCCGATTGCGTCAAAGATCCGGTCGGTCCGGAATTCATGGCGCCGCCGGCGGCGAGGCCTGCTGCCTGAGGACGTTGAATGGATTGCGCGACGCAAAGCATATGCGCCATCGCGCTTCGACTTCGCCGAAGCCGACGAGGAGGTGTCAACGGTCGGAGGATCCGCCATGCCAATTTCTGATGGAAGCGGAAATAAGGGACATGGATTCTCGCGTCGCTCGTTTCTTCGCGGTTCCGCAATCACGACGGCGGAGGCGAGCGTGATTGACGTTGCATCGGCAATCCTCGGACAGGCGGAAGCGGCGGAAAGCGGTGGCCTATCGGTCGCCGGCCCGGAACCAGTTCCGATCACTCTCCGGGTCAATGGCGCAACTCATGCGCTTCAGATCGAGCCGCGAATGACGCTGGCCGAGGCCTTGCGCGGTCCCCTCGGCCTGACGGGGACGAAGATCGCCTGCAATCGCGGCGCATGTTCAGCCTGCACAGTCTGGCTAGACGGTGAAACCGTGTGCTCATGCATGATGTTGGCCATCGAGGTTGGCGCGCGTAGCGTAACGACGATCGAGGGGCTGGCGACTGGTGGCCAGCTTCACCCGGTGCAAACTGCCTTCATCGAGCACGACGCCCTGCAGTGCGGTTTCTGCACGCCGGGGATGGTGATGAGCTGTGCGGCTCTCTTGGAGCGCACGCCCCACCCGACCGCCGAAGGCGTCCAAGCGGCGATCAGCGGCCATGCTTGCCGCTGCGGCGCGTATCCGCATGTCATCGCCGCCACATTAGCGGCAGCCAAAGCGCGAAAGGCCTGACGATGGCGGATGGTGGCGGGACGCGCACCGAGAAATTCCCGTTCGGTATCGCGAGCGTCGGACTCGGCGAGGTGGAGCGGCAAGTCCCGCTCGACGAACCGCCGCCGCTGCCCCCAAATGCGGCGCTGGCGGTGATCGGCAAGCCGATACGACGTCAAAATGGCCGGGCCAAAGTCACTGGCGCAACCCGCTTCACGGTCGATGTTGATCTCCCCAGCATGCTGCATGGTCGGATCTTGCGCGCAAAGTTGCCGCATGCGCACATCCGCGCCATCGATGTTTCCGCGGCGATCCGCCATCCCGGCGTCAGCGCCGTCCTGCTCGTCGCCCGGCCCGATGATCCCGCAGGCGCGATCGAGCGTTATTTCGGCGCGCCGGTGGCCGCCGTCGCTGCGGATTCCGTGGCTGCCGCCGAAGAGGCGCTGCGCCTCATCCGCGTCGATTACAAGCCGTTGCCTTTCGTGGCGGACATGGACAAGGCGCGCGAACTGGGCGCGCCGCTGGTCTATGACGGCGCCGCGCCGCCTGAAGGCCATGCCTCGGGATTTCCCGCGCCGCGCGGCCTGCCGGTCAACGGCAATGTTCGTGGACCGGCAACCGCTAGCCGCGGCGATGTAGCGCAAGGCTTCATCCAAGCCGATGTCGTCGTTGAGGGCGAATATCGCACCCAGGTGCAAACCCACTGCTGCCTTGAGCCGCACGCGATCGTCGCCGATTGGCGAGGAGATGGGCTGACCGTGCATATGTCCACCCAGTTCACGGCGGGCGTGCGGCATGAGCTGGCGGAGGCGTTCGATCTGCCGCTCAGCCGCGTGCGCGTGATCGTCGACGGCATGGGCGGCGGCTTCGGCTCCAAATCAACGCTCGGCAATTATGGTCGCATCGCGGTCACCCTGTCGCGCCAGGCGCAGGCGCCAGTGCGCATCGTCCTCGATCGCCAGGAAGAGCAGATGGATTCGGGCAACCGCCCTGGGACGTGGCAGCGCTTGCGCATCGGCGCGCGGCGCGACGGGTCGCTGACCGCGATCTCGCTGTTGAGTTACGGCACTGCCGGCGTCGCCCTCGGAGCAGGCGTCGGCAATGTGGCTCAGGCGCTCTACGTCTGCCCTAATTTCGAAGCGGCGCAGCATGACGTGTTCATCAATGCGGGGCCGGGCTGCGCAATGCGCGGGCCGGGTAATACGCCAGGCGCTTGGGCGCTCGAGCAGGCGATCGACGAGTTGGCGGAGCGACTCTCCATCGATCCGATCGTGTTGCGCGACCGCATCGACCCGAGCCCGGTGCGGCGCGAGGAGCGGCGGATCGGCGCCGAGCGGATCGACTGGCCGCGGCGGCGCGCGCCCGGGACCGATTCCGGCCCGGTGAAGCGCGGTCTCGGCATGGCGCAGTCGCTCTGGGGCGCCAATGTGCAAATCAATTCTGCCTGCGAGGTGCGCATCTGGCGCGACGGCTCCGTGGAGGTGCTGTCGAGCGTGCAGGACATCGGGACCGGCATCGGGACGGTGCTGGCGCAGGTCGTCGCCGAAACGCTCGGGCTTCGTCCCGAAGATATCACCGTGCGCATTGGCGACACCGAGTTTCCGGGCGGTCCGCCCTCTTACGGCAGCCGGACCACCGCTTCCATCACCCCGCCGGCTCGCACGGCCGCCTGGCGTGTTCTGCAGTTGCTCTTCCACGAAGCGGCGGTCGCCCTGAACGTCGCCGCGGGGAACCTTATCGCGCACGATGGACGTATCCTGGCTCGCGACGCGCCGGGTCGCGGCCTGAGTTTCCGTGAGACCACCGCCCGGCTGCGCACGGATCGTATCAGCGCGGTGGCTGCGCGCAGTGATGATTACGGCGGATTTCGCATGCGAATGGGTGATGCCGCCCTGGCGCAGCAGGATCTGGGCGGTGTCCAGTTTGCTGAAGTAGCCGTCGACACCGAGACTGGCATCGTGCACGTCGAGCGCGTGGTGGCGGTCCAAGATTGCGGCCGGCCGATGAATCCGCTGCAGATAGAGAGCCAGGTGCAAGGCGGCGTGCTGATGGGGCTCTCCTTCGCCCTCTTCGAGGACCGCATCCTCGATCAGCACACTGGCCGCATGGTGAACCCGAACCTCGAGCAGTACAAGTTGGCCGGCCCTCGAGAGACGCCGGCGATCGATGTCGTGCTCATGGAAAACTATCAGGGGAATAGCGCGACAGACGCCTACGGCATCGCCGAGCCCTCGAATATCGCCACCGCCCCAGCGATCGCCAACGCTGTGTTCAACGCGACCGGCGTTCGTCTGCGCGCCTTGCCCATGACGCCCGCCGCGATCCTCGCCGCGCTAGGCAAGATTCCATCGAGGAGCGGACGGCCATGAACCGCTTCGTCTGGGCGCGTGCAAGAACGGTTTTAGAGGCGGCGATCGCGGCATCGACAATTGTCGCTGACGCGATGACGGTCGCTCCCGATGCCACGGCCCGCGGCAAGACATCCGTTGTAAAGGCCGGCGGCATCGATCTGCTCGACCTGCTCAAGGAAAATTTGCTGGCGCCGGAAATCGTGGTGAGCTTGAAGGAGGTTCCGGGGCTCGCCGCCATTATCGAAGACAAGGGCGGCGGCTTGCGCATCGGATCGATGGTCACCCTGGCCAAGCTCGCCGAGCATCCTATCCTACGACGGCGCTATCCAGCCGTCGCCGATGCGTTGAATGACGCGGCAAGCCCGCAAATCCGCAATGTGGCGACCCTTGGCGGCAATTTGCTACAAAGACCGCGCTGTTGGTATTTTCGGACGGCGGATTATCACTGCCTGAGAAAGGGCGGTGGCCACTGCTTCGCAATTTCAGGCGAAAATCAATATCATGCGATTTTCGATAATCATCCTTGTGCGATCGTCCATCCCTCCACCGCCGCCACGGCGCTCGTAGCGCTGGGCGCGACGGTCGAGCTTACGAATGCCGACGGCGCCACGCGCCGAGTCTTGCTCGAGGATTTCTTCGGGCCGCCGAACAGGGACATCCAGAGGGAGAACGATCTGAAGCCTCAAGAAATCTTGACGACAATTCACCTGCCGCCGCTGCCGGCGAGTGTTCGTATGGCGCATCTGAAGCAGGGCGAAAAGGACTCATTTGACTGGCCACTCGCCGATGTGGCGGTCGTTCTCGACCTCGACCGGGATGGAGGCTGTAGGCGCGCCGCGATCGTGCTCGGCGCGGCGGCGCCCGTTCCTCACCGGGCAAAGACGGCCGAGGCTGCTCTTACGGGCAGGCGCATGGAGGAAAGCGCCGCCAGGGAAGCAGGGCGCGCCGCCCTGGACGGCGCCGGGCCGCTCACCAAGAACGCCTACAAACTGCCGCTATTCGAAACTCTCGTTCGCCGCGCGATTCTCAAGGCCGCAGCCCGCCAATGAGCCGCGAAAGAATATCAAATCTGCCCATGAGCAAAGGATTGACGATGGTGACGCGACGCAAGGCCAGTGCCGGAATTCTCGCCAGCGCGGCGATTGCCGCGGCGCCAACTGTGGCGGTTGCGCAGGGGCTCAACCCGCTCGACTTGCCGCCGCCACGAAGCGAGGGCGGCAAGCCATTGATGACAGTGCTCAAACTGAGGCGTTCAACGCGCGAATATTCGGATCGGCTGCTTCCACCGCAGATCCTGTCCGATCTGTTGTGGGCGGCGTTCGGTGTCAATCGTCCGGAAAGCGGCGACCGGACCGCACCCTATTGGCGCCATATCATGGTGATTGATATCTATGTCGCCATGGCTAACGGCGTCTGGACCTATGAGCCAAAGGCCCATAGGCTGCTGCCTTATTCGAAGGACGATATTCGCGCGCAGACCGGACTTCAGGACTTTGTGGCCACTGCGCCGCTCAACCTCGTCTATGTCGCGCATGGCGAGCGCATGACAGAGCTATCTATCGAAGAGCGCCGACTCTATGCCTCTGTCGATAGCGGCTTCATCGGCCAGAACGTCTATCTGTTCTGCGCCTCGGAGGGGCTCGCCACGGTCTTTCGGGGAGCAGTCGACTATCCGAAGCTCGCTGGCGCGTTGCGACTCCCTGAGCAGTTCGTGACTTTCGCGCAGACGGTCGGATATCCGCGCGCATAACCAAACAAACACGCGCATCCTCGGCGACGCGGACAACGGCGCGTCATATCAAAGCTAACAGTCACTTCCCTTGGATTTGATGCTTCGTTCACGGCAGCCAATGTTAGCCAAGCCGCCGGACACATATCCCTCACGCGATGGATGACTTCGCCTTCGCGGTGAACACGACTGCGGACAGCCCATGCCGGCAGAAAGAACGATGCGGCGTCGCTTCGCATATCGACGAGATCTTCGCGTGCGATGGGGAAGCCGGTTAAACGCGGTCATTGCTGCATTTCGCGGGACGAAATGAAATCAGGATGGTCGCAGCGTCTTGAGCTGCTCCTGGAATTGCGCGATGTGCGTCCCATAGGCGTCCGACGCCATCTCACGCGCGGTGGCAATACAACCGGCTCGGGGAGCTTTGCCAGCGACGGCCTGCATTTCCTCGAACGTACGCTCGCTGCCTCGGCCGCCCATTGTGCAAAAAAAAGCGACGTCGGGCAGGCGCTCTTTGTTGGCCGCCAAGTATGATCTGACTGGCGACGAAACAGACCAAGCCCAGACTGGCGTCCCGATGACAACCAAGTCATAGGATGCCGGATCAGTCTTCATGGGTTTGATGGGTGCGCTACGCTTTTGGAGCGACTCCGCAACCGAGCGCAGGTATCCGAAAATCCCTGAACGATTCGCGCAGTCGACGATGGGCTCAATATCGGCCCGAAGGGCCTTCGCGAGCGCCTCGGCCAACCGGCGTGTGGCGCCTGTGCGAGAATAATAGACGACCAAAACCTTCGATGCGTTCATATGGTTTCTCCTCGGAGAGTGGATCGGCGCGTTGGCGCCGCCGGCGCGAAGGTAACTTTAAGAGTAACAAATCCTGGCGCGGCGATTGAACGAATGCTGCCTGGGCGACTGCAATAGGCGCAATAATCTTTCGGCGTTGCCGTGGCAGATCTTCCCGCGGGCCGTCTCGCTGATCGGCGCAGTTTCTATGAACTCGGCGGCGACGCTGCAATCCTCATAGGGATAATCGACCGAGAACAGTACCCTTTCCTCGCCGAGGGCAGGGGTTCCGCCGCGCTTGCGCAGTACGGGTTGAGAGAAAACCAGCTTGCGCTTCTCCTTCTTCGCGAGCCAATGTTTCGCGCCGTCGATAACCAACTCGACACCGTCTCCCTCGACGCCATCGTAGACTATGTTCGGAAAACGCGGGAGGACTTTGCGGCATAACGCCGTAAAGAAGGCCTCATCCCGATCGAACTGCTTGTTCTCGTCCGCCAGCGGATCGTCGAGCAGCAGATTGCAGGCGTTCATGACGGAGTACACTCCGCACATGCCGTCGACATGGCCCTGCGGTAAAGGCCTCAAGACCCCTTTCGGCATGACAATCTCTCACAATAAAAAAACCGACCGTTCCACCGGTCGTGTTCAAGATTAAGCGAGGGTCTGTCCGACGACAAGGCCTAAGCTAACCGCGTCTGAAATCATGGCCGGATAGATGCTCGGGGGATAGCGCAGATACCACGTCACCGCTTGCACGATCAGCTACGCCTCGAAACGACGTCCCTTGAAATCCTTCTTCGAGTGACGTTTCAGTTTCTCGGCACTCGCGTTCAGAATCACAGGCCCACTTCCCAATTTAGGGAACAAAACCCGCAGTCCCTATAACCATCCGGTTAACCCCAAAAATTTGCGACAGGCCCGAAGAATGACGCGAGGCGCGGGCGACAATCTACCCGCCATCGAGCGATAATCCGTGTAACCGCGCGCGCCGCCACCATAGAATGTTACCGGGTCGGGTTCGGCGAGCGGCGCGCTTTTTTTGAAACGCTCGACAAGATCGGGGTTGGCGATGAAGGGACGGCCGAAGGCGACGAGATCAGCGGCGCCGCTCGCTATCGCTACGTCCGCCAGTTCGCGCGTATAGCCGTTGTTGGCGATGTAGGTTCCTGGAAAGCTCTTGCGCAGAGCAAGATAATCAAATGGCAAAAAGTCACGCGCTCCGCCGGTTGCGCCCTCGACGACATGGATGAAGCCGATCCCTGTGGCGGCGAGCTTCTCGACGAGATGTCCAAAAGTCGTTTGCGGATCGCTGTCCGCGCAATCGTTGGCCGGGCTCACCGGCGCGATGCGAATACCTACACGTGAAGGATCCCATTCACGCGAGACAGCCTCGACGACCTCCAGCGCGAAGCGGAGCCGGTTTTCAACGGGTCCGCCATAGGAATCTGTTCGCTTGTTGACGCCATCTCGCAGAAACTGATCGATCAGATAACCGTTGGCGCCATGAATTTCCACGCCGTCGAATCCTGCCTCCTTGGCGTTGCGCGTGGCCTGGGCGTAGTCCGCGACAATGGCCGGGATTTCTTCGGCATTCAGCGCGCGCGGCGCGGACACGTCTACGAAACCGGATTCCAATATGGTTTTTGATTTAGCGGCGATGGCCGACGCCGACACCGGCGCCTTACCGCCGGGCTGTAGCGCCAGATGCGAAATGCGTCCGACATGCCAAAGTTGAATAATGATACGTCCCCCAGCGCCATGGACAGCATCGGTGACCTTGCGCCAGCCCTGAATCTGTTCTTTCGTGTAGATGCCGGGCGTCCAGATATACCCCTGACCCTGCTGGGAAATTTGCGAGGCCTCGCTGATGATTAGGCCGGCGCTGGCGCGCTGCCGGTAATATTCTGCAACGAGTTCGTTGGGTGCGTTCGTGTCATGCGTAGCGCGGCTGCGCGTCAGGGGCGCCATCACCACGCGGTTAGGAAGTGCGAGATTTCCGAGTTGATACCGCTGGAGCAGCGGCGAAGTCGCGGTCATGTTGAATTGGTTTCCTTGCGATTTGACGACCCACCTGGGCCCTTCATGCAATCGGCGGAACGGCCCTATCGAGCTGGCTTTCAATTCATAAGCATATCAGGCGGAGAAGTTCCGGGTCGATCAACGAACGGGCCTTGTCCACTTTTTTGACGGCCAGCGGGCGGAAAAGCCAAAATCAGTTGCCGAAATTGATCGAAGGCGTCAAGCTCGTCTGGCAAGCCCAGTCTCCTGCGGGCTTCAAGCCGTCATCCAAAATTGCGCATGCCTCGAAGGGAAATCCATCAAATGCCGACATTGCTTCCGTGGACGAGCGTTGAGATTGGCGATCTAGACGTTTTCATCCCCTCCCCGCCATGCTTGGTTGTCTACACATCTTACGTTGATGATGAGCCGGAAAGCACAGTGACTTTCTTCTGGCAGGAAGAAAGCACCGGGATCGTTCATCAACAGCTACTGTTTATGGAGCCGGTCCCATTTGAGGCGGCCCTCAAATGGGCGCAAGAACACGCTCCTACGCGAAATATTGAGCGGATTCATGTCAAACATGCGAGAACGAAAGAAGCGCCCAAGCCAATAGCGCGAGTGAAACGGGCAGTAAAAAAGAGCGCGGTTAAAAAGGGTGCGGTTAAAAAGAAGGCACGCGCTCCGAAACAAGCCGTGGCCGAAAAACCGAAACGACGCGCCAAGAAGGCGTCTTAACGGAGCGCTTCGCAGCTTGTTGATGACCCCGAGCGGCACTACTAATGCGATGAACCTTTAGCTCGCGTGTACGCCTAGCGAGACACTGGCGTCAGCAGCGACGCCAAGCCGACGCTGAGCAACCGGCGACAAGGCCGGAATCCTCGGAAACAGGCCAACAGTGCACTTCACGACAAACGCATTGTTGATAAACTCGGCTCTGCGCAGCGAAACGCTGGCTTGCGCGGCTATGACCGTGTTAACGCATGCTCGCCGGTCGCATAACGCGCTGCCGCCCGCTCGCTTAGGCGCGGAACTTCATCGCTATTGTCCGGGAGATCAAACGCTCTGGCGTTACGTCCCTCAAGGGCATCGCCCACGCGGTGAAAACTCTCGGGGTTCCGACGCCGCGTGGCTCGATAACGCGGCAAGCGGCGCAGGCGGCATAATGGCGGTCGCGGCCTAACACGCCGTTTAGTCGTGCAAATAGCCGCGCGCGTTCCCCGCGCGTGAACAATGGGCCGGCCTGGGGCGCGGCATGCTCAATAGTCCGCCTGACACGGGCGGCGCATCTTCGCAAAAGGGCGGCGTCACGAGCTTCTGTAGAAGCTCTCTCACGGCGCTTCTCCTTCGTTGAAGCTTCCTCATGGTCATCATGAGACTTCTCCTTCTCGGGATAGCCAGATAATGGGTCTGAAGAGCCAGTTCCTGAGCGTGTTTCCAACGACGACAAAAATCAAGCGTCGTCGTGCTTTGCGCCACGTCTTCACTGAAGAATTCTGGCGGGTGTTGCTAATTTATCGCTTAAGCTTTTGATCGGCGCGTCCATCCTTGCCACGGCCCAGCGGGTAACGCGGCGGCGCTATATGGCATGACAAGCGGCCAAATTTGCGCGGCGCGAAGATGGGAAGGCCGCCGAAGTTCACCGACCATCAGGCGCACGAGAGCCGATCCGGCGACGCGATGATGGCGACGAGACGCTTGCCGAAATTGGTCGCGGTTATAATGTGAGCCATTCGACGATTTCGAGGCTCAAGGCATGACGCCAGTGCAAACCGACATCGAGGACTGGCTGGCGGCGCACCCAAACCAGAGAATAGTTTGGAATGAGTAGTTTCCGAGTCTCTTTTGGAGGATTGCCGCCGTGTAGGTTCACGCTGAGCAACAGCCATACCGCTGAATGAACCCAGAATGGAGAAAACACCATGAAGCGCCTTATAGCCACCACGCTCGTCGCCTTCGGCCTCGCCTTTGCCGCGCCTGCCTTTGCGCAGCAGACTGGCACTACATCCGGTCCTGCGGCGAAAAAAAACGTCGAACCGAGCACCGCTACTGAAAAAA
>PLZT01000317.1 GCA_003152255.1 Methylocystaceae bacterium
GGCGACGTTTTTAAACGACCGTTTTGTCACGACTATCGATTTTGGAAATCATGTTGCAAAAGCACGGTGTTTTGCTACACTCTCCTTGAGGTAGCAACAAAACCCATGGTCCACGCCCAAAATCACAGAGAACGCGCGCTCGACGTCGCCCGCGACCGGGGGATTGCGCGTTCGCGGGACTTCGAAAGCGTCGGGATTCCGCGCATCTATCTCCAGCGTCTCCGTGACGAGGGCCTTCTCACCCAGCCGGGACGCGGGCTCTACGAGCTCGCCAACAGCGAAATCGGCGCGCATCACAGTCTTGCCGAGGCGGCGAAAGCCGTCCCTGCCGGTGTCATCGGGCTCGTTTCAGCCTCCAGTTTCATGGACTTACCACGCAGCTTTCTCCTCAGGTGTGGCTTCTTATCCCTCCCAAGGGTTGGGTTCCTCGCCAGCCGCCGGTCTCGCTGAAGATCGTGCGGGCGGGCGATCCCGCGCTCAAGGCTGGCGTCGAGCATAAGCTAATCGACAAAGTCATGGTCCCCATCACCTCGCCCGCGAAAACGATCGCCGATTGTTTCAAGTATCGGCGCAAGGTCGGCCTCGACATCGCGATCGAGGCGCTTCGGGAGTGCCTGTCGAAAAAATGCGCTCCCCGCGACGAGATATGGCGTTACGCCGCGATTGACCGCGTTCAGAACGTCATACGACCCTACCTCGAGGCGCTCTCGTGACGCGCGGACCGCAAAAGAACATAGGCGCCTCCGTGCGCGATAGGCTGACGCAGCGCGCTCGCCCGGCGGGAGAAAATGTTCAGCTCATTCTGACTCGCTATGCCATCGAGCGCCTGCTCTATCGCCTGAGCGTCTCTGCGCACAGCGACAAATTCGTCCTGAAAGGCGCCATGCTGTTCAGCCTCTGGTCTCCGACGCCTTATTGCGCGACAGGCGATCTCGACCTTTTGGGAATGGGCGACCCCGCCGCAATGGCTTTGATCGCCGCCTTTCGAGACGTTCTGCAGGTCGAGGCGGCTGGCGTGACTTTCTTGCCGGAAACCCTGCGCGCGGAGCCCACGCGTCAACAGGATGAATACGCTGGCGTGAGAATCTTGTTCGACGCCATGGTCGCGGGCGCGCGTCTTCCAATTCAGGTCGATGTCGGGTTCGGGGACGCCGTGACGCCGGCGGCGCAGCAGATCGAATACCCGTCGCTTCTGGGGATGCCGACAGCGAAGCTCAAAGCCTATCCTCCCGAAACAGTCGTCGCGGAAAAGCTCGAAGCGCTGGTCTCGCTCGGCGTCGCGAATAGCCGGATGAAGGATTTCTTCGATCTTTGGGCGATCAGCCAAACTTTCGCCTTCGAAGGAACCGTGCTGGCCCGGGCGATAAAAGCGACATTCGAACGCCGCACGACCGCCCTACCCGCGCAAACGCCTTTCGGACTTTCGGAAGCTTTCGCCGCCGATCCTGCCAAACAAGTTCAATGGCTCGCCTTCTTGCGTCGAACGGAAATCGCTCTGGCCCCCGAGCCGCTCTCTGAGCTCATTCCAGCGATCAGCGCGTTTCTCACGCCGGTCTTGCAGGCGGCGCGTTCATCGGAATCGCCACCCGGCCATTGGCCGAGCGGCGGCCCGTGGCGAGAATAATCCATGTCCCTGATCGGCTACGCACGCGTTTCAACCGAGGACCAGTCGACCGACGCTCAGATCGACGTGTTGAAGGTCGCCGGCTGCGCCGAGATTTTTCGCGAGCACATGTCCGGCGCCAAGGCGTCACGGCCAGAGTTGACCAAGGTCCTGGCCCGCGTGCGCCGCGGCGACGTGCTGGTGGTGGTCAGACTCGACCGGCTGGCGCGGTCGCTGTCGCACCTTCTTTCGGTCATCGCCGAGCTCGACGCCAAGGGCGCGCATTTTAAGTCGCTCGCCGATCCGATCGACACCACGACGCCGCAAGGAAGATTCGCCTTGCAGGTGCTCGGCGCCGTCGCGGAGCTGGAGCGGGCGCTGATTCAGGAACGCACCAAGGACGGGCTGCGCGCCGCAAAGAGACGCGGCCGGGTCGGCGGCAATCCGAAACTTCGCGCCGGGGATCGTGACGCCATCAAGCAAATTGTCGACGCCAAGGCCCAAGCCTATTTCGAGCGCGTCAATCGAACCGCCGAACACTGGCTGCCGATCGTCAAAGAAATGCGCCCCGATCACCGCTGGCAGAACGTCGTTCGCGTGCTCAACGCCAAACGCGAGCGATTGAACGGCCCTCCCCTGCCCCTCTGGAGGTCACCGCAAGGTTTGTGATTTTTTGTACGGTAGCTTGGACGGATCATGAACATTCTTGTGATCACGCCGCCTCATCGAGGATGCTGAGGGGTCTGAAGCCGTCGTGGGGCGTGTTGGCCTGGCTCCAGAGGTAGTCCGCCGGTCAGGCTGATGTGGTTCCAGCCCAGCGGGGCTGCATGTTGCAGGAGATCGTTGGGCGCGGCGGCGCCCTTGCATCTCAAATGGTCGACGGCACGCCAAAGGTAGACCGTGTTCCAGTAGACGATCGCTGCGGTGACGAGATTGAGGCCGGACGCTCGATAGCTCTCGTTTTCGAACGTCCGATCGGCGAAACGGCCTTGTTTGTGTATGAAAACGGCCTGATCGAGCGCATGGCGCGACTCGCCCTTGTTCAACCCGGCATGACATCGCCGCCGCAGTTCTGGGCTTTCCAGCCAATCGAGCATGAATATCGTGCGCTCGAGCCGGCCAAGCTCGGAAAGTGCGAAGTCGAGCCGGTTCTGTCGCGGAAAGGCGGCAAGCTTTTTCACTTAACTGCTTCGATTCCGGAAAGGAATCCCGCTGCCGCGAGTCAGTCAGCCGGCGACCGTATCACTCCACATCGGCATCCATTTTGGCACAGTTATCCTCGGTCGGGTCGGCCACCCCGGAAAGCGTCAGGTTACGGTGATCGGCGACACCGTCAACATGACAAGCCGCATTGAAAGCATGACCAAGCAGCTGAACGCGCCGATCCTGGTCAGTGAGAGCGTGGTCGCGAACCTGCCAGGCGGGCTCCTTCTCGGCGAGCCCACGCAGGCTCAACTCAAAGGAAGAAACGAGCCCGTGCTCATATAGCCGTGACCCGATCGCGAGTTTGCACCGAGATTTGTTTCGTACCGCGAAACCTTCGATCCAGATTAATCTTTCCTTCTCGCTATCAATCTATTTGCTTCGGGTATTTTGGATGCTTCTACGCGTCACAAAATCGACGATCCGATCGGGCGCCAACACGCGGCCGAGCGGACCGAAGCGCGCTATAAACCCCACGCTATAGCGTGTAAGCGGACGCTTTGCGGTTCCTGCCTTCAAAATGATCGCCGCGACAGTTTCGGCGGTCATGACGCCGAAGGCTCCTGGCTGCAGGAACTCATGCATTCTGTGGGCGAGACGCTCCTTGAAGAGAAAATATGGGCTTTGCACGCCGGTATCTGGGATCGATTTCAAGAGCACGGCTTCGAAGCGCGTCGATATTGGTCCGGGCAGCACATTCACCACGTCGATGCCGAAAGGCTCGACCTCGGGGCGAAGGGCGTCTGCAAGCGCCTCCACGGCAAACTTGCTGGCATGGTATGCGCCGCCGCCTAGAGCACTGACGCGGCCCGCGACCGAGCTAACGTTGACAATGCGTCCTCGGCCGGTGCGCCGCATCGCGGGCAACACGAGTTGCGACAATCGTAGACTACCGAAAACGTTTGTCTCGAACTGGCGGCGCATGTCGTCGAGCGAGATTTCCTCAACAGGACCATACTGGCCGTATCCAGCATTGTTTACCAGGATCCCGATGGAACCGAACTGCCTCTCAACGGCCTCTACGGCCGCACGCCGCGCGGCTTCGTCGGTGACGTCCAGAGTAAGGATCTGGCAACCTGCGGCGCGGAGATCACCCAATTGGGCGGAATTGCGCGCGGTCGCAAATGTCTCGAACCCAGCGGCTCTGAACGCCAAGGCGGTTGCGTAGCCTACACCGCTCGAACAGCCGGTGATGAGAGCGGGACCCATATCCGACGGCTTTAGCATGATGGCTTCAACCGTTGCTGGCGAACATGGCGGGCGATACCGCCGTTGAACAGCTGAAATCGATACGAGAAGGATCCTCGCCAGTCTTAAGGGGGAAGACGCGTGGACACATAGAGGATTTGCCAGAGCGCTGATGTTTTCGAGGTAAAATTGCCCCGACTGACGGGTTCTGGCAAGCGATGCATAATGCCGCCTTTTTCGGCGCCGGCCAGATCAGGTTCGGCGCGATCTTCTTCCTAATGCATCCCTTCGGTCTCATTCTGCGGCCGGGTTAGTGTGGCGCGACGATACCCATGCGGCAGCGGGACGCGTTTCTCCATCGGCCGCGCTGACACGGATACGCGGTGACGCCGGTGGCGCGAAAGGTGTGGTTGCCGACCCGCGTGGCACCCATCATCGAAGTTGACCATCTTTGCTGCTATTCGCTAGCAATAAAATGGGGGCAGGCCTTCGCCAATCCCCAGCATCTTATTCCGCTGCTTCTTTTACGGCGGCCTCCCAATCTCGCTTGATCTGTTTGCGTCATGATGCCGCGGCTGTCCTCATGGTGCGCGAATATTTGTATGAAGCGGCGACTTAGATGTAACCTTTCGCGGAGAAACAGGCATTTCAGGCGCGGCCCGCGCCGTCGAGACGACGCCAATGAGGCGCAGAACGATGAGCCAATCCAGCACAGGCGCCCAAAGCGCGGAAGGCGCCTCGAATGTGTCGGCCAAGCCGCCAGCGCCGCCGCCATCATCCAACACGCGCCTTATGGCCGGCTATATCGTCGCCGCTCTCCTCACGGGATTGGCTGCGGCGGCGATCATCGGCCGCGAGGTTCCGAGCGCCCCCTCAGCGTTGCAAATGGTCGCGCGGGCCGACCTCGACGACGCTATTGTCTCGATTCAACAGTCGGAGGCGGCGCAAGCGATCGAGGATGCGCGTCGGTGCAAGGAGCCGCTGGCCTATGTGGTGCTTCAGGCGCAGGCGGGGCCGACGCCGCTGTCGGTGAGGATAAGGTCCGGCGCCTATCAGTCGCCGTCGATCCTGCTGACGGAATCCCCCCGCCGCGTAGCTATCCCGTTTCCCGCGCCCTATCTCGCCGGGAAGGGCGAACTGTTCGTCGAGGGGGCGTTGCGCCCGGTGACGATCTGGCTGACTCCCGGGCGGATCGTGGGCGCGGACCCTGCGTCGGCCCATATTCCCGTCGTTTGGACGCCCGCCAATCCCTGCTGATGGTCGATCACGGAGCCCGAACCTATGACAGATTTCTTGTCGAAGCGGCCGATGCTGGCGTTCTTCATCGTATCCATCCTCGCCAGCGTCGTTAGCGCATGGGTGATCAATCCGGGCAGCGGACCTGCGGCTTGGTTCGCCGGTGCCAATTGGGCGGCCATCGCGATCAAGCTCGCGACGGCGACACTGATTCTGTCGGCGGGTGCGGCGTTGACTTATGTCGCCGTGCGCTTCGCGCTGGAGCCGACCGCTTTCGGTCTCGTTCCCGCCGGCGCCGGCTATACGCCGGGGCGGCGCCTCAATGTGGACTTGTCCTCGGTGCCGGTGCAGCGCACCGCCGACGAGGCGCTGGACGATCTTGAGCAAATGATCGGTCTCAACTCGGTGAAAGCCGAGGTCAACAAGCTGCTGGCCAGCCTCGAGGTCGAAAGGAAGCGTCGCGAGCAGGGGCTGCCGGTGGCGACGACGAGCCGCCATATGGTGTTCACCGGCCCGCCCGGGGTGGGCAAAACCGTGGTGGCCCGCTCGCTCGGCGACATTTACCGCTCACTGCACGTGCTGCGCAAAGGCCAAGTCGTGGAAGTGGATCGCGCCGGCCTGGTCGCCGGTTATATCGGACAAACCGCGCCCAAGACGCTTGATGTTTGCAAGTCCGCGCTTGACGGCATTTTGTTCATCGACGAGGCCTACGCGCTCTCCGAGGGGTCGTCGCTGAGCGGCGACTTCGGCAAGGAAGCGATCGATACTTTGCTGAAATTCATGGAGGACAACCGCGACCGGATCATTGTGATCGTGGCCGGCTATCCCAACGAGATGCGCAGATTCATCGCCGCCAATCCCGGGCTGGAAAGCCGCTTTACGCGCACGATCGAATTCCCGGCCTACGAAGCGTCCGAACTGGTCAATATTCTGCGACTGATGGCCAAACAGTCAAGCTATGTCCTGCCCGACGACGTGGAGGCGAAGCTGAGGCCGTGGATCGAGACCATGCGCAGGCGCGAGAACTGGGGCAATGCGCGCGAGATGCGTTCGCTGCTGGAACATGCCCGCGACGCGCAGGCGATGCGGATCAGCGCCGACCCGAAGGCCGATTTGTCCCGCCTGGAGATAGCCGACATCGAAGCCGCCTTAGCTGATAGGATCTGACCGAAACAGTGTCGAGGATAATGCGCCAATGACCGGCATTTTGGCCAATTTCGCGGCATTGCACCAAGCCCACTGGCAAAACGACGCGGGCTACCGTCGCGCCTGGTATTTCTGGCCGCAGGCGTCGTCGCTGCTCGCCCTGCTGCTGATTTTCAATCCCACCGATCCGGGCGGCGCTCCAGCCGGCGCGCCCTGGGTGAAGCCTATGGCGGCGCCGGGCGGTCCCGCTCCGAGCGGTCCCGCCGCGCCCGCGAAGCCGACCGCGGCCACGCAAGCTGATCGAGAGGCCTGTATCGGCAAGAATTACGATACGGCGTTGGTCGTCTGCGGCAAATTGATAGCCACCCTCGCCCGGACGGATCCCTGGCTCGCTGAAGCCTACCATAACAGGGGGCGGGTCTATAGCATGAAGGGCCAAGTCGACCTCGCCATCGCCGATTTCACACAGGCCATAGCTCTCGCGCCGCCGGCCCCGGGCGCGGTCAATTATCGCGGCTTGGTTTATTTGGATAAAGGGAATTACGACCTCGCCATCGCCGACTTCCAGACCGCGCTGGCCGCCAAACCGAACTGGGCGCTTCCCCACGCCAACCTTGGCCTTGCTTATTTCATGAAAAACGACTCGGAGCGGGGGCTCGCCGAGGCGAACGAAGCAGTCCGGCTCGATCCCCAGCTCGTTTGGGCCAAGACCGTCCGCATACGCATCAACAGCGCTCGCAAACAATTCGCGGAAGTGATTTCCGACGCCACGGCGGTGATCGCCGCCTCTCCGACCAATGGCGAGGCCTTTTACTATCGCGGCGAGGCCAAGGTAGAGCTTGGCGACTATCGCGCGGCGGCGACCGATCTGGCCGAGGCGACGCGGCTCGGTTACAAGAATTTCTACCTCGACCTCAACAAGGGCTATGTGAACGAGCAGCTCGGCAATGTCGATCAGGCCTTGCTCGACTACACGGCCGCGCTGAAGATAAACCCCAAGCTTGCTTACGCCTTGCAAAAACGTGGGCAAATTTATTTCGACAAGCGCCTCTACGCCGACTCCATTTCGAATCTGACGACACTGCTCGAAATCGAGCCGAAGAATTACGACGCCCTTATTCTTCGGGCCAGAGCGAAAATGTCCGCCGGGATGAACGCAGAGGCGCTGTCCGATATTGACGCCGCCTTGGCGCAGCGTCCCAACGAAGCCTATGCCCACTCCCTGCGCGGCGCCGCTTATCTCGACGCGGAACTGGCCACGGTCGAACCCTGCAAGAAATATGGCCAGCCGACGGCGGATCGGTCGCGCTGGGCTGTTGGCGGGCCGGCTCGGGCGTTCAAATGTGACAAGGGGCCAGACATCGCTGGTTCCATCAAAGAGTTCGACGAGGCGGTGCGGCTGAACCCTGCGCTGACCGTCGCCTATATCGATCGCGGAATAGCCTATAATCTGCTCGGCAACCGCCAGCAAGCGGCGGCGAATTGGCGTATGGCCTATAAATTGGATCCCAGCGATAGGGGTCTATTGCAGCGAATGCAACGGGCCGGCATAAGACCTTGACGCCCCGGGCAGCGCGCGGCGCCGGGGCTGTCCGGACGGCGCCTGAAGCCCTTCGCGCTGGTGCCGAAGCGGTCTATGCGTTGATCGCAAGCGGATTCGTCAGTGAACGCAGGTTAATCCGGAACTTATGGAGCCACTGCCGGATTCACCCAAGCCCTGCCACAGCGCCGGGGTCCATGGCCGGCCCCCATGGGGTGATCCAAGCGTAATGTTAGTTCATGACGGGCGTGAAGCGCTTGGGAATCGTGGTCCAGGGCCAGCGTNNTTCATGCTGTCGAACCGACTGCCCGCAAAGCGTATTCGCTCGGCGGGACATTGCCAAGAACCATGTGAGGACGGCTCTCGTTGTATTCGACCCTCCAAGCTTCGATGAGACGCCGCGCTTCGGCGAGCGTCTCGAACCAGTGAACGTTCAGACATTCGTCGCGNNTGAACGCGTTGTCCGTCGGTTTGCCCGGCCGCGAGAAGTCGATCCGCGTTCCCTGATGATAGGCTCATAGATCGACGAGGTGACCTGTGAACTCGGCCCCATTGTCGGCAAAAAGATATTTCGGAGCGCCGCGCTGTCGAACGAGGCAGTTTAGCACTTCCACGACATGTTCGCCGCGCAGGCGTCGCCCGACCTCGATCGCCAAAGCCTCGCGACTGAATACGTCGACCACGGTCAGCGCGCGGATTTTTTCGCCATTGCTGAGCTGGTCGTGAACGAAGTCGAGGCTCCAGACTTCGTTGGGCCGCTTCGGCGTGAATCGCGCTTCGCGATGCACGACCATCTTTCGCCGACGGGGCCGTTTCCTCCGCAAAACAAGGCCTTCCTCGCGATAGAGCCGGT
>PLZT01000556.1 GCA_003152255.1 Methylocystaceae bacterium
GCGGCGGACCGGCGCGGGGGCGGGCTCCACGCGTTGCGGCTCGAACGCGCGGCGGGCCGGCGCGCCGGCGGGTTCGGCGATGTCGTACACGCGGCCCGAGCGCGCCACGATGTCGGTCAGTTCGTTGAGCGCCTTGACCTGATCGCCGACGACGCGGCGCAGCGCCGAGGCCTGTTCGGCGGTCTCGCGCGGCAGTTCCTGCGCCCCGCGCCGCACTTCCTCCCGCGTCGTCTCCAGCTCGCGGTGAATCTCCTGCGCGAGGCCGCGGATCTCTCCGGCGGCGGCGTTGAACTTCTCGCTCGCCTGGGCGAACACGCTGGAGAGTTCGTTATTGGCCTGCTCATAGGCGGCGCGCATCGCGGCGGCCGTGCGGGCGCGCTCCTGCTCGGCGGCGGTTCGCACCGCGCCGAAGCGTTCGTCGACGATATCGGCGGTCTCCTGCGTCGTCTTTTCGATGACGCCGCCAATATCGCGCGCCCGCGCCTCGACGTTGCGCAGGCTATCGTCCATCAGGCCCGAGAACGACGCCAGCGCGCCCTCGAATTCGCCCTGCTTCGTCTCGATCAGCGAGACGAGCCCGGCCAGCGACTGGCGCCGCGCCTCGAACGCCGAGTCGAGCGCGCTTTGGCTGCGCGTCAGTTGCGAGGCGCTTTGCGCCAGCGATTGCGAATGCGTCTCCATCGCGCCGACGATGGAGGTCGCCTCGCCGAGCGCGCCGCCGGCGATGGCGTCGAGCGCGCTGACCTGTTTCGCCACCGTGTCGATCGCGGTCTGGAAGTCGCTCAAGCGCACGCCGAGCGTCGCTTCATGCTTGGCGAGATCGCCGCCCGCGCGGTCGACGATGTTTTGCAGCGAGCCGTTGGTGCGCGACAGGCTGTCGAGCAGGGCCGGCAATTCGGCGCGCAGCTTGTCGTTGGTCGCGATCATCGAGGCGACCGACGTCTTGGCGCCCGCGTCGAGCGCTTGCGTCAGCGCCCGCGTCGACAAATCGATCGCGCCGACCATCTCCGCGCGCTTCTCGCCGAGATGTTCGACGATCGAGGCGGCGCGGTTGGCGATCGTGTTGGCGACGAGTTCGCCGACGCTCGCCAGTTCGCGCGTCACTTCGCCGCCGCGCGCGCCGAGCACCTCGTGGATATGTTCGAGACGCTCCTCCAGCGACGTGGAGATTTCGCCGACGCGCTGGCCGAGCGCCTGCCCGAGATCGCCGGTGCGGGCGTGCAGCGTGGCGTCGAGTTCGCGCCGCGCGGCGGCGAGCGTGTCGTTGATCTCGGCGACGCGCGAGCCGATGGTCTCGACCACGAGGCGCCCGCGCTCGGAGATTTCGCCCGACACCTGATCGAGCCGCTGGACCACCTTGGTCTCGAAGGCGTCGATGCGGCTGTCGAGCGCGCCGGCGATTTCCTCGGCCCGCGCGCCGAGCGTGTCGTTGATCTCCCGCGCCTTGCCGGAGAGCTTGTCGGTCAGTTCGCCGGAGCGGGCGAGGATGGTCTCGTCGATTTCCCGCGTGGTCTGGGACAGCTTGCCGATCAACGCGTCGGAGCGGTCGAGAAGCGCGTCGTCGAGCGCCCGCGCCCTGCTGTCGAGCGAGGTCGTAAGCTCGCCGGAGCGCGCGGCCAGGTTTTCGTCGATTTCGCGCGTGGCGCCGGACAGTCTGTCGATCAACGCGCTGGAGCGGCCGAGAAGGGCCTGGTCGAGCGCCCGCGTCTTGCTGTCGAGCGAGGTCGCGAGTTCGCCGGAGCGCGCGGCCAGGGTCTCGTCGATCTCCCGCGTGGCGCCGGACAGTTTGTCGATCAGCGTGCTGGAGCGGCCGAGAAGCGCCTCGTCCAGCGCCCGCGTCCTGTTGTCGAGCGAGGTCGTAAGCTCGCCCGAGCGGGCGGCCAGGGTTTCGTCGATCTCCTTGATCTTGGCCTCCAGCGCGCCCGTCGTCGTCAGCGCGCCCTCGCTGAAGGCGCGCGCCACGTCGATGGCGTGCTTGGCCAGCGTATCGTGAAGCTTTTTGCCGCCGACCGCGAGCCCCGCGTCGAGACGGCCGGCCAGCGAGTCGATCCGGTCGCCGGTCTCCTGGAGGCGCGTGTTCGACACGTTTTCGAAGGCGCCGATTTTCTCGTCGAGCGCGTTGGTGATGTTCGTCGCGTGATCGCCGAGCTTGCCGACCAGCGCGTCGCCCTTGCTGGCGATCGTGTTGTCGATCGCCGCGAAGCCGCGCACGACTTCGGTCGAAATCTTGTCGGCCGTCTCGCCGAGCCGACGCGCCGCCGCGACGCCCTGGGCGTCCAGCGTCTCGACCAGCCTGCCGCCGCGCTCGACGATGGTCTCCTCGATGACGCGCAGCTTGCCGTCCAGCTCCTCGCCGAAATGGCGGGAGTTGTCGCCGAGCCGCGAGGCGATCTGCTCCGACTCGGAGGCGATACGCTCCACCAGCGCTTCGCCGCGCCGCGAGATCGACTCCTCGATGGCGTGAAGATGTTCGCCGACGTTCGCGCCGATATGGCGCGAGGCGTGGTCGAGACGCGCGGCGAGAGTCTCCGACTCCGAGGCGAGGCGCTCAACCAGCGATTCGCCGCGCCGCGTGATCGACTCCTCGATCGCCTGAATATGTCCGCCGACGTTCTCGCCGATATGGCGCGAGGCGTCGCCCAGACGCGTGGCGAGATTTTCCGACTCCGAGGCGAGGCGCTCCACCAGCGCTTCGCCGCGCCGCGTGATCGACTCCTCGATAGCCTGAAGCTTTCCGCCGACATTCTCGCCGACATGGCGCGAGGCGTCGTCGAGGCGCGTGGCGAGAGTCTCCGACTCCGACGCGAGGCGTTCGACCAGCGCTCCGCCGCGCCGCGTGATCGTCTCGTCGATCGCCTGAAGTTGTCCGCCGATGTTCTCGCCGATATGGCGCGAGGCGTCGTCGAGACGCGTGGCGAGACGCTCCGACTCCGAGGCGAGTCGCTCGACCATCGCGTCGCCGCGCGTCGTCACATTGTGTTCCAGCGCGGCCAATTTCTCGGCGACGACGGGGCCGCGCACGGAAATCACATTGTCGACCGCGCCAAGGCTCTCGCCGATCCGCTCCGACAGATTTTGCGCGTGCTCGTCGATGCGTTCGGTCAACGCGCCGCCTTCGCGCAGCAGCGAGCGCTCGAACAAATGCAGATGATCGGCCAGCTCCCTGGCGATATGGTCGCCGCGCGCCGCGAGGGTCCGCGCGACCTCCTTGCCCTGATCGACGACGGCGCCCTCGAACGCCTTGAACCCGTCGCTCAGCGTCTCGTTGACGCGCTCGCCCTGCACGGCGAGGGCGACCACGGCGTCGCTGGCCGTCGCCGCGAAACGATCCTGGATCGTCGCCGTATGCTCCGCGAGCGCCGATCCCGCCTGCTCCACCGTGTCCCGCAACGAGGCGCGCAACGCCTCGCCATGCGCGGTAAACCGCTCCTTGGCCTCGTCGCGCTGCGACTCCAGCAGGCTGGAGAGCTGCTCGCCATGCGCGCCGAGCGTCTCGACGCGTTCGCTCAGAAGATCGTCGATGCGGCCGGCGTGTTCGGCGACCTTGGCGACGGCGGCGTCGCCATGCTCGCGCACGCTCGCCTCGAAGGCCGCGAGTCCGCCCTTCAGCGCCTCGCTCACGCGCTCGCCCCGCGCGCCGACATTGGTCGCGACGAGCTCCGACGCCGCCCCGACCTTGTCCTCGAATTCGGCGAGGCGCGTGACGATCGTCTCGCGCGCCGCGGCTTCGCGCTCCACCACGGTCGCCGCGACGGCCTGGCTCTGACGGGTGATGACTTCCTCGAAGGCGGAGAGCTTTTCAGCCACAAGCGCGCCGGCGCGCTCGCTGCTCTCGGAGATCCGCGCGCCGGCGCGTTCACTGCTCTGCGAGATTTGCGCGCCCGCGCGTTCGCTGTTCTCGGATAGTTGCGTGCTCGCGCGTTCGACGTTCTCCAAAATTTGCGTGCTGGCGCGTTCGCTGCTCTCCAGGATTCGCGTGCTGGCGCGTTCGATGTTCTCGAAGATTTGCGCGCTGGCGCGTTCGCTGCCCCGCGCGAGAAACTCGCTGGCCTGCTGGCTGGCGCTTGAGACCGTCGACGCCGCGCGTTCGCTCGCCTGCGTGAGTTCGGCGCCGACGCGCTCGCTCGCCTCGGCGACGCGCGCGACGATGGCCTCGCCGTGACGGCCGAAGCCTTCCTCGAACGACGCCAGCCCCTCGGTCAGCGCGAGCGAAAGCTGGTCGGCGTGTTCGGCCACCTTGGAGACCGCGCCGTCGCTGGCGCCGACCACCTTCTCCTCGAATTCGGCGATGCGGCTCGCCAGCCCGGTTTGCACCTTGTCGCCATGCTCCACCAGCCGGCCTGCGGCCTCGCCGCTGGCGCCGACCACCTTCTCCTCGAATTCGGCGATGCGGCTCGCCAGCCCGGTTTGCACCTTGTCGCCATGCTCCGCGAGCCGCCCGGCGGCCGCGAAACTGGCGTCGACCACCTTTTCCTCGAATTGGGCGATGCGGCTCGCCAGCCGCGTTTGAACCCTGTCGCCCTCCTCCGCGAGCCGGCCGGCGGCGTCGCCGCTGGCGACAAGCACCTTTTCCTCGAACGCGGCGATGCGGTCCGTGAGCGCGCCGTGAATCTTGTCGCCCTGCTCGACGATTCGGTGGGCGGCGTCGCCGCTGGCGCCCACCACCATCTCCTCGAATTCGGCGACGCGGTGCGTCAGCCGCTCCTGAATCTGGTCGCCCGCCTTGACCAGCCGGCCGGCGGCGTCGCCGCTGGTCCCGACCACCTTATGCTCGAATTCGGCGAGGCCCTGTGTCAGCGCGCTCGCCGCGCGGTCGCTTTGCTCGGCGACGAGGGCGACGAGTTCGTCGCCGCGGCGTCCGACGTTGGCCTCGACGCCGGCGAGCTGCTCGCCGAGAACCTCGCCGAGGCGCTGGCCCTGTTGCGCCAGCCGCTGGGCGACTTCCTCGCCGCTGCGCTCGAAACTCGCCTCGAAGGCGTTGAGCTTCTCGGCCAGCGCGCCGACGGCGAGATCGCTGCGTTCGGCGACGCGGTTGGCGATGTCCTCGCCGTGCCGGCCGAAACCTTCCTCGAACGCCGCGAGCCCTTCGGCCAAAGCGGTGGCCACCAGGTCGCCATGTTCGGCGACGCGATTAACCGTGTCGGCCGAGGCCGTCGTGACGGTTTGCTCGAAGGCCGCGAGTCCATCGGTCAGCGCGACGGCGACGCGATCGCCATGTTCGGCGACGCGGCGCCCGGTCTCGTTCGTGGCCGTCGCGACCGTTTGCTCGAACGCCGCGAGCCCTTCGGCCAGCGCGCCGGCGACGCGGTCGCCATGCTCGCCGACATGCCGCGCCGCGTCGGTCGCGCGTTCCGTGACGACGCTCTCAAACGCCGCGAGCCGTTCGGTCAGCGTCCCGGCCGCGCGGTCGCTCTCCTGGGCGACGCGGTTCGCGGTCTCGCTCGTGGCCGTCGTGACCGATTGCTCGAAAGCGGCGAGTTGTTCGGCGAGCGCGCCGGCCACGCGGTCGCCATGTTCGCCGACGCGGTTCGCCGCGTCGCTCGCGCGCTCCGTGACAAGGTTTTCGAAGGCGGCGATCTGTTCGGAGAGCGCCGATTGCACATGCGCGCCGCGGCCCGTCACGCGCTCGGCGATTTCGGCGCCCTGGGCCAGCACGATCTGCTCGAACGCGCGCAAGCGTTCGGCCAGGGTTTCGGTCACGCGGTCGCCCTGCACGCCAATCGCGCTCACGGCGTCGACGGCGACAGCCGCGAAACGCTCCTGCACGGCGTTGGCGTGTTCGCCAAGCTGCAGGGCGGTCTGGGACAAATCGCGCGTCAGATTCTCGTGCAGCGCCTGGCCGCGCGACGCGAAGTCGTCGCGCGCGACCTGGTGGGCGGCGGACAGCAAGGCGTTGAGCTGACTCTCGGCGTCCTCGAACACGGTGCGCGCGCCTTCGACATGTTCGCGCACCCGCGCGGCGAGCCGCTCGGCGGAATCGGCCAGCGACGCGTCGAGCGCGCCGCCTTGCGTCGAGAGCGTTTCTTCGAGCCGCCCGCTCACATCGGCGAGCCGCGTCGCGAGACGATCGTTCTCGCCGCCGATGGTTTGCGACAATCGCAGGCCAAGCGCCTCGATGCGCTGGACCACGCTGGAGCTATGATCGTCGAAGCCGCGCGTCAGCGTGTCGCCGACGACGGCGAGGCTCGACTCGATATCGCCGACGCCCTTGGCGAAGCGCTGCGCCACGCCGTCGCTCGCCGCGCCGATCTTTTGCGCGACTTCGTCGCCGGTTTGCGCGAGCGCCGCGACCAGCCGGTCGCTATGACCGAAGAACTGCCGNNGCCGAGCGCCGCGGTGACGCGATTGCCGGCCGCGCTGACCTGCTCGGCGAGATGCGCCGAGGCGCTCGCCACCTCCGACGCCAGCGAGTCGCGGGCGCCGTAAAGCGACGTGCGCGCGTTGTCGGCGTTGAGAATGATCGCCTCGCGCTCATGCGCGAGTTCGTCGATGAGCAGCCGGATGCGGCGCTCGTTTTCGCTGTAGGAGCGTTCGAGGTTCGTCACCTCGGTGCGCACGATCACTTCGAGTTCGCCGGCGCGCGCCAGGGCGCGCTCGATGCCGTCGCCCATCGACGCGGCTTCGCGGCGGATCGCCTGCGAGAGCGATACGACCTGTTCGGTCGCGACGGTCTCGGGCTCGATCAGGCGGATCGCCGCCTCGGTCATCGCCTTGGCGACGAGACGCATCTCATGCGCGCGGCGCGCCGTGACGCCCGTGACGAACAGGAACACGATCGGCCCGAACAGCGCGAGCAGCGTCAGTATCGGCGTCGGCGCGAGAAAATTGCCGTCCTGGCCCAGAATGCTCTCGCGATGAAAATAGACGTAGAGTGTCCACAGCCCCGTCCAGGCGATGATCGACAGCGCCGTCATGACGGTGATCGTTCCGCTCGGGCGGAAGTTCAGCGCGGCGCGCAACTCGCCGATGCTGCGGCGGTCGTCGTTGGCGGGCGGCGTCGTCGGCCCAAGTTTTGGAGGTTTTGGCGCGGGCGCCGCGGGCTTTGGCGCGGGGGCGGACGGGCCGGGCGTGGGCTTTGGCGCGGGCGCGAAAGAACCGGGCGCGGAAGCCGCGGGCTTTGGCGTCGACGCGGCGGACTCAGGTGGCCGCGTCGCGGTTAGAGGCCCCGCCGCCGCGGGCTTTTCGGCGGGCCTGTCCGCCGGCTTGGCCGCGGGTTTGTCGGCCGGCTTGTCGGCGGGTCTGGGGGCGCCCTTGTCGGCGGGCTTGGCGGGACGCGGCAGTTGCAGATTGAGCGTCGGATTGGCGTCGACGTCGATGTCGGCGCCCTTCTTGACGGACTCGCCGTCCTTCGGCGTCGACGAACCGGCTGAGGCGCTCATGGCGGCCGCGATGCTGGGCTTTTCGGATTTGGCTCCGTCCTTGCCCGCCGCCTCGGGCTCGTTCAGATCCAGCGCTTCCTCTATCGCGGATAGAGCCGCCGCCGCCGCATCCTGGATCTTACCCGTTATCGCCATTTGACTCACTCCGAGCGGACTCTCGATAAAACGCAGCGCCGCTCCACGCACACCGAGACCCGATAACAAGAATTAACCAAATATTACAGCGATTGAGTATTAAATGAAACCAGCGCGACGGGGCCATCCACAATTGTCGTTAACGCGGCGGTAACCCTTGCGCGTCAACCTGACCGATACGATGTTATCAGCAAGGGCGCCGCGACAGCGAGTCCGGGTGTAACGGTTTGTTTTCATGTAAACACCCGTCGGCGCCGGCGCGCGCGGATTGGCGCCGCGGCGCCCTTCGAAACAAGGCGCGGCATGGCTCTCGCCCGAGCCGCCGAGCCCGGAGGCGATCATGGCGCAACAGGCCGCGGTACAAAAACTTAACCATGTTTTCAACGAATCGGCTCGCGACGCATCAGCGGCGGAGCCGGTGATAGACCTCGTTCATCTGTCGCGGCAGACGCTCGGCGACGCGGCGCTGGAGACGGAATTGCTGCGCCTGTTCGAGGGACAGGCGCAGGCTTTCGCGGTCCGGCTGCGCGCGCCGGCGCCGCTAGCTGAGACGGCGCGGGACATCCAGCAACGCATCGTCCTCGCGCATACGCTCAAGGGCTCGTCGCGCGCCATCGGCGCCTTCGCGCTCGCCGACGCGGCGCAAGCCTATGAGGACGCGCTGCGCGCCAACGCGCCGGACGCCGACGCCTCGCCGCGCCGACTGCTCGCCGCGCTCGAGAGCGCCCGGGAGGAGATATCGCGATTGCTGTGAGGGTCGTCTCTTCCTTCTCCCACTTGTGGGAGAAGGTGTCGCGCCGAAGGCGTGACGGATGAGGGTCCGCGGGGAAGTTCCAACTCTTCCTTCTCCCACTTGTGGGAGAAGGTGGCCCTGGCAAAGCAAGGGTCGGATGAGGGTTGCGGGGAAGTTCCAACCCACTCGCAACGTCCCTCATCCGACCCCGCTCCGCGGGGCCACCTTCTCCCGTAAACGGGAGAAGGGAGTCCCCCTCACTGATGCAGCGCTTCCCCATGCAGCGCGATGTCGAGGCCCTCGCGTTCCTCGTCGGGCTCCGCGCGCAGCGGGATCAGCACGTCGACGAACTTCAGCACGACATAAGTGCCGACCGCGCACCAGACCACCGTCACGCCGACGCCAATCGCCTGCGTGACGAACTGATGCGCGTCGCCCTCGAGCAGTCCGGAGACGCCGGGATCGCCCTCCGAGGCGGTGATCGCTCTTGTAGCGAACACGCCGGCCAGCAAAGTGCCGAGAATGCCGCCGACGCCATGCACGCCGAACACGTCGAGCGTGTCGTCATAGCGCAGCCGCTGCTTGACCGCCGTGCACATGAAATAACACACGGCGCCGGCGATCAGGCCGACCACGACGCCGTGCCAGGGCAGAATATAGCCCGAGGCCGGAGTGATCGTGCCAAGCCCCGCCACCGCGCCGGAGATCAGCCCCAGCACCGACGGCTTGCCGCGCTGGATCCACTCCAGCCCGCTCCACATCAGCGCGCCGGCGCAGGCGGCGAGATGCGTCGCGACAATCGCGAACACCGCGCGCGACCCCGCCGCGAGCGCCGAGCCGCCGTTGAAGCCGAACCAGCNNAGCAGCCCCGTGCCGACGACCGCCAGCGACAGATCGAACGGCGCGAGATTCTCGCGGCCGAAACCCTGGCGCTTGCCCATCACCAGCGCCGCGACCAGCCCGGCGACGCCGGCGTTGATATGCACGACGGTTCCGCCGGCGAAGTCCAACAGACCCATCTTTTGCAGGAAGCCGCCGCCCCACACCCAATGCGCCGTGGGAATATAGACGAGGAACAGCCACACCGCGCAAAACAGCATGAAGGCCGAAAACTTCATGCGCTCGGCGACCGAGCCGCCGATCAGCGCGCAAGTAATGACCGCGAAGGTCATCTGATAGGCCATGAACAATATTTCGGGAATGGTCTTGGCGAGCGGACTGATCGTCTCGATCCCAATCCCCATCAGGGCGATGCGCGCGAAATCGCCGAGATAGGCGCCGTCGCCGGAAAAGGCCAGGCTGTATCCGAGCAGCCCCCACAGGATCGACACGAGCGCGGTCGCGACGAGGCTCTGCGCCATCGTCGCGAGAATGTTCTTCTTCCTGACCATGCCGCAGTAAAACAGCGCGAGCCCCGGCAGCGTCATCATCAGCACCAGCGCGGTGGCGACGATCATGAAGCCGGTGTCGGCGGGGTCGATCTTGTTGGCGGTATTGGCGGCGTCTTGCGCGCGCGCGGGCAGGCAGGCGAAGGCGGCGCAACAAAGCGCGGCGAGGGCCGAAAGGGATTTTCGCATGATGTGGGCTCGAAGGGTGTGGGAGATGGATGGAGGGTTAAGGCCCGCGGCTCACCGCGCGCCCGCCTTCTCCCACTTGTGGGAGAAGGCGCGACGTATGAGGGTTTTGGCGAAGTTCCAACCCTTCCTTCTCCCACTTGTGGGAGAAGGTGGCCCTTGCGAAGCAAGGGTCGGATGAGGGTCCATGGGAAGTTCCAGCCAAGTCGCGAAAGCCCTCATCCGACCTCGCTTCGCGAGGCTGCCTTCTCCCGTGAACGGGAGAAGGATTCGCGCGCCAAATTTCGCTTAAAGCGCGTCGGCGTCTTTTTCGCCAGTGCGGATGCGCACTGCGCTCTCCACCCTTGAAACGAAAATCTTGCCGTCGCCGATGTGGCCGGTGCGCGCGACCTTGGCGATCGCGGCGACGCAGGCGTCGGAGATGGCGTCCGGCACGACGAGTTCGATCTTCACCTTCGGCAGGAAGGCCACGACATATTCGGCGCCGCGATAAATCTCGGAGTGACCCTTCTGGCGTCCGAAGCCCTTGACCTCGGTGGTGGTCATGCCGAGCACGCCGACCTCGTTCAGCGCCTCGCGCACTTCGTCGAGCTTGAAGGGTTTGATGATGGCGCTGATCAGCTTCATGCGATGTTGTGCCTCCCCGATAGGCAGAAAGGCGTATTTGTGAGCAATCTCCGTGCCAAAGCAATGAAAAAATAGGACCGCCTTCTCCCACCAGCGGGAAAAGGAGAACGCCGCCCATAATTAAGGCGCTGCTAGCCTATATTTTAATCATTCAGCCCATGAAACAGTCGCAACCCCACGCTTGCGGTTCGCCCGCGCCGGCGCTAACGCTAGGCGCCAAGCGGACGTGGCGAAATGGTAGACGCAGCAGACTTCAATTGGAGTGCCCGCGGGGAAATCCGCGGCGTAGAACCGCCCAAATTCGGGGAACGCTAAAGGCGCGACGCGCCCAAGCCAATCCCGAGCCAAGCCCGGGTCCCGGGAAGGTGTAGAGACTAGACGGGGGGCGCCTAAAGCCAAACGGCCAAGGCGAAGGGATAGTCCAGACCACGAACGCCCTTTTTTTAAAGGGCGGCGGCGAAAGCCGAAGCGGCAAGAAAATCTGCTTCTCGCAAGGGAGTGCGGGTTCGAGTCCCGCCGTCCGCACCAGGGGGCCGCGCCCCTCCCTTCTCCCACTCGTGGGAGAAGGTGGCCCCACGTAGTGGGGTCGGATGAGGGCTCTCGGGAAGTTCCAACCAAGCCGCGACGCCCCTCATCCGACCCGGCTGCGCCGGGCTGCCTTCTCCCGCGGGCGGGAGAAGGAATCGCGCCCCCTCATACGTTTTGCGCTTGATCGGCTCGTTCAGATCCAACGCCCCAAGTCCAACCCAAGCCCCTCACCTCACTTCTCCCCGCAAGCGGGGAGAGGGGGCGTCAACGCGGCTCCCTTCGCCATAAATTAATGTGATAACAATGATATATAAGAATGGGCGGATCGCCGGCCGTCTCCTCTCCCCGCTTGCGGGGAGAGGTACGGTGAGGGGCTTGGGGCATTTCGCGCCGCGAAGCGATCAGGCGGAGTTCGTATCACACCGGCTTCCCCCTCCTCTTCCAACACACCGCCAGCGCCTCCAGCCCATCGCGAAACCGCCCCGCCACCGCCCGCGCGGCGCGCTCGCAATCTCTTCCCTTGCCTGTCGAAACCGCCTCGCGGTTCTTGCCCGCCGCCATCGCGTCGATGCGCGCGATCATTCGGAACGACAGGCTCTCGCCGATCACCTTCACGATGACGCGCGCCGGTTCCGGCCCGATTTCCTTGACGATCGCGTCCTTCAGCGCCTGCGCTTTTCGCGCGGCGTCGATCCGCGCGACCAGCGCCTGCTGCAGCGCGAAGGCCGAAAAGCCGGCGCGGTCGGCTTCGCCGAATTCGCGGCCCGTGCGGCGTCCGCTCGCGGCCTCCAGCACGCGGTCGACATAGCGCCCGGCTTCATAGGCGGCGGCGGAGATGCGCCCGCGCCGCGCCTCATATTCGAGCGCATCGGTCTGGGCGTTGATCGCGACGCGCGAACGGCGCTGACGCGTGATGCGCGCCTCGTCCTTGCCCGCCGCCTCGGACGCGCCGCTAAAAGAGGGATCGACCTCGTGCCCATGCGCGATCTCGATCTTGCCGCCGGCGCGCTTGCCCTCGCGCGGCAGATCGAGCCCGGAGAGCCCGCCAACGCTGGAATATCGCCCGACAAGCCGGGAGGTTTTTCGCGCATGCATGGACATGTGGAACAGCCTTTCGTTGGGGGTGATTCCCTTCTCCCGCTTGCGGGAGAAGGTGGCCTCGCGAAGCGAGGTCGGATGAGGGTTCTCGGGAAGTTCCAACCAAGCCGCGGCGTCCCTCATCCGACCCGGCTGCGCCGGGCCACCTTCTCCCGTGAACGGGAGAAGGATTCGCTCTAGACTTCCGCGCACATCGCCAAAAACGCCTCCGGCAGCGCGCAGCCGTGGCGGCGGGGCGGGCCGCCGAGGCTGGTCGGCCAGTCGCCGCCGGCGTTCCAGCGCTCGATCGCCGCCATCAGCGCCGCGCGCGGCACGCTCTCGCCATTGAGCAGCGCAGCCATTTCCCCGGGCGCCGGCGGCGAGGCCCGCGGCTCCTCCGCCAGCGACTCGCAAACAATCTCCGCCCAAAGCCGCCAGCTCTTGATCGGCCGCCGCCGCTTGCGCCTGGCTTCGCTGGCGAGCGCCAGACACACCCGCTCCGCGCCAAATCGCTCGACGACGGCGAGCATCGGCCCGATCACGACATCGACCGGCGCGGCCTCGCCCAGCGCCGCGCGGCAGGCGGCCTCGATCTCGTCGAGCTTCGCGCCCGTCGCCGGCTGTGGCGTCTGGATTCTGGACTCTGGCTTCTGGGCTTTAACCCCCGCCTTAACCGGTGGGTTATCCGGGGGGTTAACCGACGCCTTAAGCGATGGGTTGCCGCCTGCCCGGCCGTTGACGCGGTTGACCGCCGCTCTCTCCTCGTCGCGCCGCATGCGCCGGCTGTAGAGCGCGCCATCCGCGTCGCGGCTGAACACGCCGGCCTCCTCCAGTTCGGCCAGAAAACCCTCGACCTCCGCGATCCCCGCGCCGACCAGATTGGCAAGCTGCGCCGCCGTCACCGGCTTGCCATTGACAAGCAGCGACCCATGCGGCCGCGCCTCGTGCATCAGGCACAGCATCTCGATCCACAGCCCCCGCGCGGCGAGCGAACACATGCGCAAGGCCGGGTCGGCGCGCCAGTCGGAAGGAAAGAATTTCAGCCAGGGTTGTTTCATGATGTTTCCAAAAAACTCGGGCGCATCCTTCTCCCACTGGTGGGAGAAGGTGGCCCTTGCGGAGCAAGGGTCGGATGAGGGTTCTTGGGAGGTTCCAACCAAGCCGCGACACCCCTCATCCGACCTCGCTTCGCGAGGCCACCTTCTCCCGTAAACGGGAGAAGGACGCGCCCCACTTGCCTTCGCGCACGCCTTGGGCAAAGCTTCGCCATGCCCGCTCGCGTCTCGGAAAACCACACCGCCTTCGCCCGCAAACTTCGGCGCGACATGACGCAGGCCGAGGCGATGCTGTGGCGGTCGCTGCGCGGCGGCGGGCTGGACGGACTGAAATTCCGCCGGCAGGTTCCCATTGGCCGCTATGTCGTGGATTTCCTCTGCGTGGAGCATCGCCTCGCGGTCGAACTCGACGGCGCGCCGCATGATCGCGACGAGCAAAAGGATCACGACGCCTCGCGCGACGCCTGGCTGCGGGAACATGGCTATCGCATCCTCCGACTTCGCAACGAACTGGTGATCGGCGGCGGCAACATCCCGCTCGACATGATCCGCGCGGCGATCGCCGAAAGCGAGGGAAAAGGGCGCCCTTCCCTTCTCCCACTCGTGGGAGAAGGTGGCCCGGCGTAGCCGGGTCGGATGAGGGTTCTCGGGAAGTTCCAACCAAGCCGCGGCGCCCCTCATCCGACTCCGCTTCGCGGAGCCACCTTCTCCCGCGAGCGGGAGAAGGGAGCGCCCTTGCTTTTTTGGATTGTCGAACACCCCGGCCGCCCTTCCCTTCTCCCACTCGTGGGAGAAGGTGGCCCGGCGTAGCCGGGTCGGATGAGGGTTCTGGGGAACTTCCAACCAAGCCGCGGCGTCCCTCATCCGACTCCGCTTCGCGGAGCCACCTTCTCCCGCGAGCGGGAGAAGGACGCGCCCTTGCTTTTTTGCGTATTGAACCTTCATCCCGCCCCCCTCGCCGCATCCGCCATCGTCGAGCACGACGGCAGGCACCACAGTTTCACCGTGCGCTCCGGCCCCGCGCGGTTCTTGCCGACGATCAGTTCCGCCTCGCGCTCGACGAGCGCGTAGCGCGCGTGGGCCTCCGCGCTTCCGCTGCGAAACTCCGGGCTTTTCAGGATGCGATGGGCTTCGCGGTGCAGGAACACGACGACATCGGCGTCGGCCTCCAAATCCCCGGATTCCCGCAGGTCCGAGAGATTGGGCCGCTTGTCCTCGCGGCTCTCCAGCGCGCGGTTGAGTTGCGCCAGCAGCACGATGCAAAGGCCCTCGTCCTTGGCGAGTTGCTTGAGCCCCGCCGAGATTTCGCCGACCTCGTAATGACGCTGGCCCTTGTAGCGATCGCTGGCGCGGATGAATTTCAGATAATCGACGAACACCACCGCGAGCCGCGATCCGGCCCGCGCCATCGCGGCCTTTTCCGCCCGCACGCCAGCGCCGATTTCCGCCAGAGTCAGCTTCGACGAGGCGTCGAGCGTCAGCGGCAGGCGGCTTAGCGTCTTTTGCGCGGCCGCGAGCCGGCCCGCCTCGTCGTCGGAAAACTCGCCGCGGGCGATGCGGCCATATTCGATCGGCGCGCGCGGGATATAGCAAAGATCGGACAGATAACGCGCGCAAACCTGTCTTTCCGGCACCTCTAAACTATAGGCCAGCGCGCTAAAGCCTTCACCTGTCTCGCGAAGACTTCTCGCCCCGGCGCGCGCGACTTTAAGCGAGGAGGTCACCTGAAAAATCGTCTTGCCGACGCCGGGCCGCGCCGCGACAATCCACAGCGCGCCCGCCTCATAGCCGCCGGTCGCCGTGTCGAGATCGCGAAAGCCGGTCGTCGCCGCTTGCGAAACCATTGTTCCCGCTCGGATTTTCTCCGCGTGAGCGAGAAGATCGCCGGCGCTTTCGCTTAGAGGTCGCCGCCGCCGCTCGCCGCCCGCCGCGACGATTTCGTTAAGACCGTCGATGGCCTCGGCGGCGATGGCCTGGGTCGGGCCGCCGATGGCCGGCGACGCCGCGGCGTCCAGCGCGCCCCGCGCGACGCGCATGATCGCGCGCCGGCGCGCGAGATCGACGATCTGGCGGGCGTAATCGGCCGCGTTGACGATGCTGGGCGCCGACGCCGCCAGGCGGGCGAGATAGGCCGGCGCGGCCGCCCCTTCGGGCAGGTCCAGATCGCCCAAAAGCGGCCCGAGAGTCACCAGCGTCGCGAGCGCGCCCTCGGCGAGCCGCTCCCGCATCGCGGCAAAGATGCGGCGATGCAACTCCTCCGCGAAATGCGCCGGTTCGAGAAAACCGGCGACCGCCGCCAGCGCCTCGCGGCGCAAGAGGCAGGCGCCGAGCACGGCCTGCTCGGCCTCTATATTGGCTGGCCCCGAAGTCATTGGAATCCCTTGCATTCGCGCCCCCAGGGAAAAAGGCGGCCGGTCCGCGATGGACCGGCCGCAGTCGCCGCGCGGGGGGAGGCGAGGAGGATCGCCGGCGCGCGGAAGGGAGAAGAGCGGAGCGACTTGAAAAGCGGAGCGACTTGGGGGGATTATGCGATTTATAAATCTCCTGTCAATGGGCAATGGAGGTTTTAACACCACTAACGGTTTTCCACCGAGGATTTTAAAATCGCGGCATGGATATTTCGCGCGACCAAATCCTCGCTCGCCTCGGCGACCGGCTGACCGAGCTCAAAATGACCGAGAACGAGGCCTCCACCCGCGCCGGGCTGGAGCGCACCTTCCTCAGTCAGCTCCGCCGCAACCCGTCGCGCTGGCCGCGCGTCGACAATCTCCAGCGCATCTGCGACACGCTCGGCCTGCGGATGTATTGGGTCGCGACCGGCCTTGGGCCGCGGCTGATCGGCGAGCGCGACTATGGCGCCGATGTCGCGCAGGTTCCGCTGGTGTCCTGGGTCGCGGCGACCGGCTTTTCCGAGACGCCGGCGGTCCTGCGCGGCGACGATCTCGCCTATCTGCCGGTGCCCGGCCTGCCGCGCGGCGATTTTCTGGCGCTGCGCGTCGTCGGCGATTCGATGAACCTCGTCGCGCCGGAAAATTCGATCATCGTCGTCGACCGCTCCGACACCGTGCCGCGCCCGCGCGGCTTCTACGTCTTCGCGACGCCCGACGGCGGCGAGGCGACCTTCAAGCGCTGGATGAGCCGGCCGGACCGGCTGGAGCCCTATTCCACCAACCCCGCGCACGAAGCGATCTACCTCGACGCCCCGCCGACGGTGATCGGCCGCGTGCGCAAGGTGATGCTGGATTTGTGAGAAGGAACAAACCCTTCTCCCACTTGTGGGAGAAGGTGGCCCTTGCGAAGCAAGGGTCGGATGAGGGTTCTCGCGACTTGGTTGGAACTTCCCAGCGACCCTCATCCGTCACGCCTTCGGCGCGACACCTTCTCCCACAAGCGGGAGAAAGATTCGCCCGAATCATCCGATGTTTTTGCACCTCTACGCCGCACGGAGATGCCTTGGCATCAGATGTCTAAAAATCACATTACCTCTTGACGATATTTTTAAATCACATATCCTCCGCGTCATCAACTCGCGGAGGCGTTCATGCGATCCAAGGATTTTCTGTTCTTCCCGGAGGCGGCGCGATGAAGCCCGCCGTTCGCGCCTATCTCGCCCGGCTCGACGCCCATCTCGCCGCCGTCGCGGCGCCGAGGGAGCGCATCCGCCTGATCGACGACGAGCGCTGGCGCGTCGACCGGCTTGAGCGCGCGCTGTCGGACTGGGCCGCCCGCCGCCAGGGCGACCGCGAGCCGCCAACCCGCTTCTCCGCCTTCGACCTCGCCGTGCTGCACGGCGAGCTTTCAATGCGGCTCGAAGCCGCGCGCGAAGCCGCCTAGCTCCCTCTCCCCGTAAAACGGCGAGAGGGCCGGCGCGAGGGGCTTGGGGCATAGGGCCGCCGCTCCACGCCGAACGGGATTCGTCGACGTAATCGGCTTTCGCGATACGGACCCCAAGCCCCTCACCCTGCCCTCTCCCCGCAAGCGGGGAGAGGCGGACAAACGGCGAGTTCGTCGCAAATCGAAGGAACACAACCCATGCGCCTGACCGGCCCGCTAAACCTCACCCTCGACGGCCCGCCGGAACTGGGCTTCTACGCCAGTAGAGCTCATGGCGGATTTTTGGCCTTCGACGTCTTCGAGATCGTCGACGGCGCGAAAAACCCCCGCGCGGAGGTGACGCTGTTCGTCCCCCCCGCGCACGAGCCGCGCCTGGCGCGCGCGGTCGCGGCGTTCAACGCGGCGATGGCGGGGGAGGAAGCGGCAACCTAGGGCGCGCCTCCCTTCTCCCACTTGTGGGAGAAGGGAGCCCCGCGAAGCGGGGTCGGATGAGGGGCGCCGCGGCTTGGTTGAAACTTCCCAACGACATGCCCTCCGTCGTCATTGCGAGCCGAAGGAGAAGCAATCCAGGAGTCACGCGCGGCCCCTGGATTGCTTCGTCGGCTTCGCTTCCTCGCAATGACGGAAAGGACGCGCGCTTCCTTCTCCCCCTCGCCCCCGCCCCCTCACTTCCCTCCAAAGCTCACCCGCCACAGCGTCCCATTGCCGTCCTCGGTGAACAGCAGCGCGCCGTCGGGGGTTTGCGTCACGTCGACCGGGCGGCCCCAGACGCGCGTTTCGTCGATGACGAAGCCGGTTACAAAGTCCTCGTAGACCCCGGTCGGATTGCCGTCCGCGAAGCGCAGGCGGATGATCTTGTAGCCCGCGAGTTTTGAGCGGTTCCAGGAGCCGTGCAGCGCGACGAAGGCGTCTCCCCTGAACTCGGCCGGGAATTGCTGACCTTCGTAAAAACCGATGCCGAGCGGCGCGCTGTGCGGCTGGATCAGCACGTCGGGGGTCACGGTTTTATCGGCTAGTTCCGGCCGCTCGCCCTTGTGGCGGGGGTCTTCGTGGGCACCGATGTAATACCAGGGCCAGCCGTAGAAGGCGCCGGGGACGACCCGCGTCGCGTAATCCGGCGGCAGATTGTCGCCGAGCATGTCGCGCTCGTTGACGACGCACCACAGCTCATCGGAGCCGGGGCGGATCGTCACGCCGGAGCAATTGCGCAGGCCCGAGGCGTACACGCGGCGGTTCTTCCCCTCGGGATCGAAGGCGGCGACCAGCGCGCGGCCGGTTTCGGCGCTGGCGCCGAGGCCCTCGGTCTTCTCCAGCGCTTCGGCCTCGGCGCGCGGCGGCGGCGTCTTGCCTTCCGCGACATTGGTCTGCGAGCCGATCGCCACGTAAAGCGTCGCGCCGTCAGGCGAAAAAGCGAGATCGCGCGTCCAGTGGCCGGCGCCCGCCGGCAGACGGGCGATGGTCTCGGCCGCGCCGGACGGCTTGAACTCGCCGCTTTGATAGGGATAGCGCAGCACGGAGCCATGCGTCGCGACATAGACGTAACGCGGGTTCGGCCCCGGCGGATAAAAGGCGACGCCATAGGGCCGGTCGAGCCCCGCGGCGAAGACCTCGTTGCGGACCGGCGCGGTCTGGCCCGGCGCGAAGCGCAGCACGCGGACGCGCCCGCCCGCGCTCTCGGAAAGGAACAGATCGCCGTTCGGCGCGAAGCGAATGACGCGCGGACCGTCAAGGCCGGAGGCGATGATCTCGGCCTTAAAGCCCGGAAGCGTCTTGAGTTCGGCGCCCGCGGGACGCGGCGCGACCTCGGAGCGGCTGGCCTTGGGCTCGCTGGCGTAGGGCGCGGGAAGATCGGAAAGCGTGATTTTATGCTGGACGCCCGGCGCGTCCATGCGCCAGTCGCCAAATGTCGCGGGGGCGTTTTGGGTCGCTGGCGCGGTCTGCGCCAGCGCGCCGGCGCAGGCGAGCAGCGACGCGCCGAAAATAGTCGCGGTTTTGGTCATGGCCATGCGCCTTTCGCGTTTAAGTCTACTTCTTGAGTAGACTTAAACGCGAGGTCGCGCCAGAGCAAGATCAGAGTCCACCGGCGGGAACGGCTTACGCGGCCTCCTGAAGATGCGCTTCGATGAACCAGAGCGCCTTGTCGAGCGAGCGGGAATAGTTGACGAAGATGTCCGAGGTGTCGGCGTCGCCGGCTTCGTCGGTCTGGTCGATCGCCTCGCGCACCAGATTCGCGGCGGTCCCATAGCGTTCGGCGAGCGCGCCGAGATGATCCTTCGAGGCATGGATATTCGTCGGATAGGGCGCGAGCTTGCTCGCCGCCGCGGTGGTTTGCGACGTTCCCAGCGCCGTGCCGCCAAGTTGCACGACACGTTCCGCCATGGTGTCGACATGCGTGTCAAGTTCTGTGCGGAAGCCGTCGAGCATTAGGTGCACCGCGATGAAATTCGGCCCCTTGATGTTCCAATGGGCCTGCTTGGTGACAAGCGCCAGGTCTATGCCGTCGGCGAGGCGCGCGTTGAGAATCTCCATCGAGACCTTTTTCGCGTTGGATTTCAGGTTGTTCCTCGTTTTCATCGGCCAACTCCCTCGATGCATCGTGGCGCGTTCCCGCCGGGAACAGCGTCGCGAATAGAAGATTGAGGCCGGGAGTCGCCTGTCAAGGAGGGGGCCGCGTTTTGTCGCCGGGCGCGAGAGACGGCGCCGGTCCGCCTAACCAGCTCCGCTTTTCCGCGCCGTGAGCGCCACCGCCGCTTCGGTCGTCAACAGCCGGAACGTGAAACTTTCTTGCAAATACAGTTCGACGGCCGCGTCGGTGTGGCTGAGGTAGCCAATGGAAATGTCCTGCCCGATGTCCAATTCGAAATCGCCGCCGCGGGTCGTGAGCACAAGGCCGCCGTCGATGGCGGGCGCCCAAATGATCTCTCCATCCACCAGACGGTGAATATGCTGGAGCACCGGGTAGCCTTCCTCGCTGCCGCCGCTGACGGCGGTGTAGGGACCGGAGCCCAGCACCAGCACGTAAGGGCCGTTGACGCCGGCGAGGCGCAATTGATTGACCGCCTGGGCCACCACGCCCGGATAGCCCATCGCGGCGGACGGGAGCGTCAAGGCCGCGTTGCTGGCGCCTTCGCGGATGCCCTGGATCCCGGCGGCGGCGTATCCGTCAAACACCGCGCGATCTTCGGCGAAAGCGATCTTGCGCGCGGCTTCCTTCAGCGGCGCCCAGTCCGAATCCGTCGCGCCGCGCCCCACGTCGTCGATCGCCTGGCGCGTGAGCGTGAACGGCACGCGCAATTCCACCAGCGCGTTGGCGAGGCGTCGCGCCGCCTGGACGCCTTCGGCGGGCGCCTCGATGGGCTCAATATGGCCGTTGCCGACGGCCGCGAGGGCGAGACCCTTTGGTTCCGGTGTGTCCACGACTCGGCGCGCCGCCAGATAGCGCTTGAGCGTGCGGGAGGCCTCTTCCTCGATTTGCGCCCAGGCCGCATCGGAGATGGGAGCGAGTTCGCGATGGAGATTATTCATTTCCTGCCTCTTTCTTCAGCGAACCAATGCGGAGCGAGCCATCGGGCGAAGCTCGCGCCGGCGTCGACGCGGCCTGGGCTTCGCTTTCGCTGGCGTCGGGGGCCGCGCTCGGCGGGGGAGTTGTCGCCGTCGCAACGTCGTCCAAGGTTGCAACGTCGTCCAGGAATGTCGCGGGCGGCACGAAGAACAGCGATCCAGTCACCGCGCGGCTGACGTCGAGCAGCCGGTCGTAATTGCCGGGCGGCTTTCCGACAAACATGTTTTCGAGCATCCGCTCGATCCTGCCCGGGGACCGCGCGTAGCCAATGAAATAGGTGCCGAACTCTCCCTTGCCGACATCTCCGAACGGCATGTTGTCGCGCAGGATCTCCAGTTGCTTGCCGTCTTCGGTGATGGTCGTCAGCACGTTGTGCGCGAAGCTGGGCTTTACGGCGTCGTCCAGCTCGATGTCGGAGAGTTTCTCCCTGCCGATGATTTTCTCCTGCCGCTCGACCGGCAGGGCGTTCCACTTGTCGCGGTCATGAAGGTATTTCTGGACGATCACATAGCTGCCGCCGGCGAAGGCGGCGTCTTCCTCGCCGATCAGGGTGGCGTCGATCGCGGCCCGCGCCACGGGGTTTTCCGTGCCGTCGACGAAACCAAGCAGGTCGCGGTTGTCGAAGTATTTGAAGCCTTGCACCTCATCGGCCGCCAACACGGCGTCGCCAAGCCGCGCCATGATCCGCGTCGCCATCTCGAAGCACAGGTCCATGCGCGCGGCGCGGATATGGAAGAGGAGGTCGCCCGGCGTGGCGACGGCGTGATGCACGCCGCGGATTTCGCGGAAAGGGTGCAGTTCCTTCGGTTTCGGCGTTCCGAACAGGCGGTCCCAGGCGTGGAAGCCGATCCCCATGATGCAGGATAGTCCGCCATCAGACGCGCGAAAGCCGACGCCCCGGACCAGCGCCGCGAGATCGGCACACAAGCTTCGTACGGCGGCCTCGGATTCCGCCCCGGCGCCCAGCGTGACGACCAGAAAAATGGCGGCGCGCGTCAGCCGGGCGTCGACAGCTTGTGGTGTTGTGGATAGCACGCCAGACTCCTCGGCGATCCGTGGCCCCCCGGCGATCTGTCCGGGGACCGTCGATGCGAAGCGCGAATATGGCGCCGGCGACGCGCATAACCTTCCGCCGCCCAAATCTGCGACGGTTTGGCTTGATTAGCAAGCCAGAACCGACGCGGCGCGGCCTCGCGATCGCCGAAGCCCGCGGCGGCGCGAAAAGGATCGCGCCAAACCGACCCTTGATCTCAGCGGAACGGCGCCAGGGCGGGAATCGCCGCGATGATCTTGTCGACGTTCTCCTTGCCGATCAGTTGGTCGGCGTACGCGAAGATTTCGTGGCTGAGCTTCTGCATCTGGCCCATGTCGAGACCGAGGCCGCTCAATTTGCCGGCCAGCGCCATGATGTCGCCCTTGGCGCCGCCGAGCAGGCTCCCAAGGCCGCCGAGCGCCGCGCCAAGCCCCTCCAGCGGCGTCGCCGCCGCGGCCGCGATGGCCTCCTGCGCGCCGGGAAGCTTATTGATGAGATCGGCGACCGGACCCTCGGGAATTTCCTTTTGCACGAAGCCGAGCACATGGCCGATGGCGGCCTTGGCGGTGTTTTCGTCAATCCCGACCGAGGCGCGAATACGCTGAATCAATTCTTCCATCTGTCGTCGCTCCAAAGAACGCCAGCCTGCATCGACCGGCGCGCATTTGTCGCCGGGAGCGGGAAGAAAAGCAAGCCAAGGGAAATTTCGGTAGTGTCTCAAGTTTGAAATTTGAAAAAGAAACGCCCCGCTTTTGGCGGGGATTTTCAGACGCCTTGGCAAGTTTGCGATCAGTCGAGCGCGTCGCCGTAATCCTCTGGCTCTTCGCCCGCAAGGATGCGCATGACTTTCACAGCGTTGCCGATCACGTCGGCGGGGCGCTTCTCGCCTTTAGGTCCGGTGGGCACGATCACGAGTCCTTTTTTTCAAAGCGAATCGCAACGTTTTCTTCCATCAAGCTAGGGCCTGTCATCAATTAGG
>PLZT01000146.1 GCA_003152255.1 Methylocystaceae bacterium
CTATTGCCGTGGTAATAAAGGATCAACGGAAGGTCGTCGCGGGCCGGCGGCGCATACCAGGCGACCAGCGTCTCGCCGTCGCCGCTGGCGAGCTTCAGCGTCTCGATCGTCGCGAGCCCGGCCTGCGCCGGCGCGACGATGGCGGCGCCGGGATGATATTGAAGATCGCGCTGGAACAGCGACAGTCCAAGCAGCGCCGCGCAATAAACGCCGAGCAGCGTCTTCGCCGTCAGCTTCAACAATTTCATGAACGGCTCCCTCGCCCCTCGACGCGCCGGAACGTAACGCCGGGCGCTCAATAATCAACCGCGACGAGATAGAGCCCTTGCGGCGGCGCCACCTGTCCGCAACGGGCGCGGTCGCGCGCCTCCAGCGCGTGGCGCAAATCCGCGACGCGCCATTTGCCGCTGCCGACATGCTCCAGCGATCCCACCAGCGAGCGCACCTGATTGTGCAAAAACGACTGCGCGCTGGCGAGGATTTCAATGATCTCGCCGTCGCGCCGCACGTCGAGCCGGTCGAGCGTGCGGACCGGCGATTTCGCCTGGCATTCGCTCGCGCGAAACGTCGTGAAATCGAATTTGCCGATCAGAGCTTGCGCCGCCGCGTGCATGGCTTCCGCGTCGAGCGCGCGCTTGACGTGCCAGGCGCGACCGACGTTCAGCGCCAGCGGCGCGCGGCGATTGTCGATGACATAGCGATAATGGCGCGCCCGCGCGGAAAAGCGCGCCTCGAAGTCGTCGCCCACGGCGCGCGCCGACAGCACGGCGATGGGGCTCGGGCGCAGATGCGCGTTGATGGCGTCGCGCAGCCGGTCCTCCCGCCAGACGCGCGCCAGATCGACATGGGCGACCTGCCCCAGCGCATGCACGCCGGCGTCGGTGCGGCCGGCGCAATGCACGACGCGGCGCGCGCCGTCGATGGCGAAAACCGCCTCCTCCAGCCGCTGCTGCACCGACATGCCATTGGCCTGCCGCTGCCAGCCGACAAAAGGCCCGCCGTCATATTCGATCGTCAGGGCGTAGCGGGGCATTGGCGGGCGGGTTCTCGATTTAGCTTGAGGGAAGCGTCGGAAGGAGACTTCCCTCCAACCTCACGCTTTTGCGGCGACCACCGGGGAATTGCAAGCAAGCAAGCGCCTCACCCTCCCCTCAAGGGGGAGGGTCGAAACGCAAAGCGTTTCGGGGTGGAGTGACACCCTGAAACTCGCGCCTTTGCCCCACCCCACCCCGCGCCCATAGGGTGTCCCGAAGGGACGCCCGTCGCAGGCGACGAGCTATGGGCGCGACCCTCCCCCTCAAGGGGAGGGTAAAAGATGCTTCACCCGCCCAGCCGCGCGCCGCGCTCGATCCGCCGGCCGCGCGAAAACTCCGCGAAGTCCATCGGCCCCTTGCCGGCGCGTTGAACCCGCAGCAGGCGTAGCGCGCCCTCGCCGCAGGCGATCAGCCCTTCGTCGTCGAGCGCCGTTCCTGGATCGCCGACCCCTTCTTCGACCTTCGTCCGCAAAACCTTCACCCGCTCGACACCGGCGCCAAGGTCTGCCTCGAAGAAGGCTCCGGGAAAGGGCGCGAGCCCGCGCGAAAGATTGTGCAATTCGCTGGCGGGGCGGCGCCAGTCGATGCGCGCCTCGGCCTTGTCGATCTTTTGCGCATAGGTCACGCCCGCCTCGCTCTGCGGCGCGAAAACCAGTTCGCCGCGCTCCAGCGCCTCCAGCGCGTTCGCCATCAGCGGCGCTCCGGCCAGCGCCAGCGCGTCGTGCAACTCTCCGGCGGTCATGTCGGGGCCGATGGCAACCCGTGTTTCCAGCGCGACGGGGCCAGTGTCGAGCCCCTCCTCCATCCGCATCACATCGACGCCGCTTTCGCTGTCGCCGGCCATTATCGCGCGCTGGATCGGCCCGGCGCCGCGCCAGCGCGGCAGAATCGAGCCATGCAGATTGAGGCAGCCGAGCCGCGGCGCCTCCAGAATCGCGCGCGGCAGGATCAGCCCATAGGCGGCGACGACGGCGACATCGGCGTTAAGCGCCTTGAAGGCCGCCGTTTCCTCCGCCCCGCGCAGGCCGCGCGGAGCGAGGACGCGCAGCCCGAGGCTTTCGGCGAGCAGATGCACGGGCGATTTGCGTGGCTCCATGCCGCGTCCGGCCGGGCGCGGCGGCTGCGTATAAACCGCCACGACCTCATGCCCTCGCGAAACGATCTCCTTCAGGAGGCCCGTCGAAAACTCCGGCGTGCCCATGAAGACGACGCGCATCAGGCGTCCGCGTTTTCGGTCGCGTGCTCGGCGGCGCGCGCGTCGAGGCGCGCGGCCTTGGTGAATTTTTTCACGACGCGCTCGCGTTTCAGGCGCGAGAGATGGTCGATGAACAGCCCGCCTTCGAGATGGTCCAGCTCGTGCTGCACGACGGTCGCCAGCAGCCCCTCGGCGTCGAATTCGATCGTCTCGCCCGCGCGGCTGAGATGGCGCACGCGCACCCGCGCGGGGCGCTGCACGTCCTCGAAATATTCGGGCACGGAGAGGCAGCCCTCGTTATAGGTGCTGAGTTCCTCGCAGGCCCAGACGATCTCGGGGTTGAGGAGAAACAGCGGCGCGGGCGGCTCGGCGTCGTCTTTTCGCTTGGCGATGTCGATGACGACGATGCGCTTGGCGACGGCGACCTGCACGGCGGCGAGGCCAATGCCCGGCGCCTCGTACATGGTCTCCAGCATATCGTCGAGCAACCGGTGAATTTCCGCGTCGATCCGCTCGACCGGCGTCGAAATGACCCGCAAGCGCGGATCGGGAAGGGTGAGGATAGGAAGCAAGGCCATGGGTTCGCCCAGGGTTGATCGGTTTATCCTCAGATAAGCGCGAGGGCGCGCGGCGTCAAATGGGGGCCGGTTTGAATTCATGAACCGGCCCCCGAGCGGAGCTCCCGCGGGCGAAGGAACGTGTCTTCGCCGCGGGTTTTTTCCATTCGCTAGTGGTTAAAATCTGACGCTTGGAACCCTGTTTGTCGCATCGAGCGCGGCAGATGTTGGGGTCGGCAATGCGCCAGGAGCGGCCGTCGGCACCCGAATGCGGGCCGGCCCGTTGTCGGTCAGTCGGTCTTGGCATTTGGTGCGAAATTCAAGCAGACCGTTCTCTAATCGGCATGTTGATGTCAAGCACTTCGGAAACTGATGCCTTGGCCGGGGTCACGGTTCTCTTCGAGGTCGGCTCTTGGTCGCCTCATCATGGGTGTCAGGGATGAAACGCTGCAACGTGTGAAACGCCCTTTTTCCGAAAAAAGGATCATGGGCAACAGCCTGCTCGCAGTCGTTTCAACCCGCCGTCCCAGCCAGGGCAGCGTCTCCGCGGATGCGGAGCTTGTGGGGTGGATCGGGATCAGGCCTGGGCGGCCTCTTTGGTCCACCAGAACTCAGTGCCGTCGGTCCATATGCATTGAAGGATGACAGCAATCTTGCGCGCTATTGCGACACGAGCCTTCTTGGAGCCTATGCGCCGCGCCAATCGTGTTCCCCATGCCTTGAGCGGCGACCAGCGCTGCACCTTGGTAAGAAGAACGCTGCCGGCTTCATAGAGGCAGGTTCGGGTAAAGCGGTTTCCGCATTTCGAGATCTTGCCTTGTCGATCCGTTTCCCCGGATTGATACCGCCGCGGCGTCAATCCCAGATAGGGGCCAACGTCCCTGGCTCGCTTGAATCTGTCTGGTTCATCGATCGTGGATCGAAACGCCAGTGCGGTCACCGGACCGACGCCGGGCACAGTCATGAAGCGCCGTAACGTGGGATCGGCGCGAACAAAGCTACGGATTTCCTTGTCCAGAACCGCGACCTTGGCGACGGTAACCTCTCGCACCTCTATTAATTTGTCGATGAGGGCTGACAACACCGGGTGATCCTGAGCAAGCATCCGGGCGCGCTGGGCGAACGCATTTTTGTTACCACGCCCCACCACCAAGCCAACCGTCTTCAGAATGCCACGGATTTGCCCATCGATCTCTACCCGCATATCCACGAGGCGACGGCGAACACCTAACAGCGCCATCCTCTCATGCGCAGCGAGACTCTTGACCTGAACTTCCTTATACCAGCCCATCTCCGCTAACCCGCGCGCATCGTTGCGGTCAGATTTGGTTGGACGGACTGACAGAGCAGCGTGTGCATGGCGCGCGTCCATGCACACCACCGGCAATCCAGCGGACTTTAAAGAATGCCACAACCACGGTGATGTCGGCCCGCTTTCCAGCCCGATCCTGACCGCATCAGGCGCTTTGGTTCGAATGAAAGCGATCAAAACTCCAGGCTCGGACGCCACTTCAGCTTCGATGACAACACGACCTGACGCATTCAAAACACAAACGGCGATCTTCTGAAGCGAGACGTCCAATGCAACATATTGCTCCATGACTTTTCTCCGCGCTTCGAGCTACAAAGCCAGACACTTGTCCGGTATACGCCTCGGACGGAAACGATGCCGCGCCGATTACCCCATGTGTGAAAACTCGCGTTTCATCCGAAAACGGGCGCGCTCACAGCGAATTTTTGCGATTGATCGGCGCCTGATCGCTCAAAACGGGCCAAATTTCCGTGAAAATTCGATTGCTCTGTTTGGCGTCTGAGTTTTCGCACAGTCTGCAAGAATTTTGAAACACGTGGAATTGCCCAGGCTCCGGGCGAAAATGCGGGCTTCTCCCCTTTTCCCCTTTCGCGTGCGCAGTGCGACATTTGCACCCGCCTGCGGCGGCAGGAAGCCTGATAGATTGGCGCAGGCGTTCTTTGCAGGAGTTGAAGCGATGATGTTCTCGCCACGGATTTTTGTCGTGCTCGCCGCACTCACTCTCGGCGCGGGGCCCACCCGAGCCGAAGACGCGGATTGGCGCGATTGCAAGCAAGAGCAGGACCGCGATTTGGAGATACACGGCTGCTCGCGGATTTTGGCGCGCGGCGACGCGGAGACTTCGCAGAATCGCGCCATCGCCTATAACAATCGCGGCGTTGCCTATTCCGCCAAAGGCGACAAGGATCGCGCCATCGCCGATTGCGATCACGCCATCCGTATCAATCCGAACTACGCCGTCGCCTATTTCATTCGCGGCCTTGTCTATTTTGCCAAAGGCGACAAGGATCGCGCCATCGCCGATTACGATCACGCCATCCGCCTCAATCCGAACTTCGTGGATGCCTACTACTGGCGCGGCGGTGTCTATTCCGCCAAAGGCGACAAGGATCGCGCCATCGCCGATTACGATCAGGCCATCCGCATCAATCCGAACTACGCGGATGGCCTACTACTGTGCGCGGCATTGCCTATTCCGCCAAAGGCGACAAGGATCGCGCCATCGCCGATCACACCAAGGCGATCGAGCTCGATCCGAACTACGTGGATGCCTACTACAATCGCGGCCTTGCCTATTTTGCCAAAGGCGACAACGATCGCGCCATCGCCGACTACACCAAGGCGATCGAGCTTGATCCGAAAAATGCCAATTACTACAACGCGCGCGCATGGGCTTATTTCAAATGGGGCAAGGCGGCGGAAGGACTGCCCGATGCGGAGAAATCCCTCGAGTTGCGTCCGAATGATCCATATACTCTGGATACGCGCGGCAACATCTTCGAAGCGCTTGGGCGACGCGAGGAGGCCATCGCCGATTTCCGCCGAGCGTTGTCAAAAAACCCGAACCTACAAGGCAGCAAGGATGCTCTCGCTCGGTTGGGTGCGGCCCCTTAATCTGGACCGCATAGAGCCAAACCCGGCCGCATGAGGAGAGGCCGTGCTCTCTTTATGTTTGAGATGTCATACACTGAGAACACTTTCGTGTAGTGACGCCTATTAGCAAAAATCAACAATTTCATTCTAAATCCAAGTCCCTGAAAAAGATGCGTTATTATTCAGCTTGGCCAGAGCCAATGGCGATGGCGGCTTGGGGTCAAAAGCGGTCAAATGGCAACCGCCTGCGGCATTCCCTTTCGCGGGCATCAAGCGTTAGATTTTGACCACTAGATAGGGCAAGCGGAACTGTTATCGGCCCATTGCCAACCGCCGTTCGAACTATTGGGACAGCACTGCCAGGTAGGCAACGCGCATCCGGTGAAATCGCCGCAGGTCGCCGTTTGGAAGCCTTGCGCGCATGTGGCCGAGCTCTGCGAGGAGCCTCCATTCTGCGAACCGTGCCGATGATGATGCTGGCGCGAGCCGCCTTCCCCCTGCCAAGCGCCTCCATTCCGCGAGACGTCGCCGTCCTGCGAGCCGTCCGCGCTGTCGGTGACGGCGACGCCGGGATCCGCGGCGTTGTTCCCCGCATCGTCGGCGATTCCGGGAGAAGAAGCCGCGATCAACAAAACCGCGCCTAGAAGCAAATTTCGCATATTGTCCTCCTTGTCAGCGCCCGGCGGGCGATTCAATGGATATCAGCCGTTTAGGGGGGGGCCGGCCGGGCTGGATTGGATCGAGGCCGACCTACGCCCCCCCTATTGTTTCCAAGTCTTCCACCGCATTCCCGCGCCGTCAGCTCACATCGTTGGAGAGCAACCTCGCGCCCGTCGATCCGCTATTCACCGACGCCGCGATCGCGTTGAACAGCGCGACCAAATCGGTCGTGGAATTGGCGGTGATGGTGGAGGTGCAGGTGGTTCCGGTCGTGTCGGAGAAGAACGTCGACGGCGTGGACGCCATGCTCTGCATCGCCGTGCAGGCGGAGATGGCCATGCCCGTCCCCGTGTCCGTGCTGCAGCTCGAAGGGGTCTTGCCCGTCGGCGCGCCATAGGCCGCCGTGTAGACCACCGTGCCGGCCGTCGTCGCGGCCTTGGCGGCGGTGATCCCTTCGTGACACTGGTTCGTCGCCTGCCCGCTCGGCACATTGCTCGAGCTGGCGTTCGCGTCGCCGTCGCTCAGAAAGATGATCACGTTAAAGGCGTTCGGGTTCTTGGCGACCAGGGCGGCCTGCGCCGCGGCAATCACCCCGGCGTAATAGGTTCCGTAGCCGCCAATAGCCTGCAAGCCCTGCGCGCAGCCGCTGCCCCCTCCGCCAAGCGCCCTCACGAGGTTGGAGCTGGCGCTCAGCGTCGTCGCGGTGGGGGACGTTTTGTAATCGGTGGAAAAACCAACGATCTGGTACAGAGGCGAAGTCGCGCTGTATGAGGCGATTGTTGGTGATTTGCTGCTTGAGCAATCGTAATCATAGCCGGCCGAGGTCGTGTTGTTCACTCCGGGGAAGACCATCAGGCCGACGCTGACGATGGAGGGATTAAACGCCTGGAGCAAGGTCCGGGCTCCCGCTTCCGCGCAGGTGAGCCTGGTGGCTCCCGAGACCGAACAGCCGGGATCGGCGGTGTTCATCGAAGCCGTCGTGTCGACGATGAGCATGACATTGGCCGATTTCCCGGCGCCCCCTCTCACGCCCGCGGTCGCGGTCGCCGTGATCGTCTTGGTTGAGTGTCCGACAAATCCGCCAAAGACCAGCGGTATCGTCGCCTGCTGCGACACGACGATGGCGTTGGCGCTGTCCGTGCCGGCGCACGACACGCCCGTGCTGGTCAGGCATTTCAACTTCGGGTAGCCGGACACCATCGTGACCGTTGCTTCCTTAATGGGATTTAGGGCGCTATAGGACTGCGCCCGCGCGATCGCCGTCGACGTCGTGCAGCAGTTGATATCCTGCGCCGCGGCCAAGGCCGCCATGGCGGTCGAGGCCTTGAGCGCCGTCGTGGTCCGATAGATGAGCGCCTCTTCAACCACCATCCCGAGCATCATGGTGAAGGCGATCGCCATGAAGCCCACCATGATGGCGACGGAGCCGCGCTTATCCGAACGCCATCGTTGGATCGCCAAGCGGATTCGAGGCAGCGAGAAGTTCTGTCTGATGCTCATTGGACTCGTCCTGTAGGTGTGGCCGATACGGTGCAGTTTTGCAGGTAACTGACCGCCAGCACTTTCAGCTTGCACGGATAGCGCACGGTCACGGAGGCAGGCAGACCCGCCGCCGTGCTCAGAGCAGTCACGCAAGTGGCGTCGCTTGCGCACGCCGTTCCGTTGACCGAAACGCTGACGGTTAGATTGGCTTTGAGCAGCGTCGGCGCCGCCGCGTAAATTACGTTGGTCGTGTCGGTCCACGGAGTCGTATTGCCGCGGCTGACCGTCAACTGCAGCATGCCCGCCTCCGCCGCGCCGGTGACGGAGATGTAGTCATGAATGGTGATCCCAAACATGAACATGCCCACGAGCATCATCATCAGCAGCGGCATCACGAAGGCGAACTCGATCAGCGCGGTGCCGGAAACGTCGCGCATTTCTTTGGCCAGGCGCATTGTTACGGCCAGAGCGCGGTTGATGAGGAGGAGTCTCGTATTTCTTTGCATTCCACGAGCCTAGGCTATAAATCCAAAAATCGTTCAAATCAGAAACATAAAATTGCATGCAAATGCGTATTCGCGAGGTTACGTATTTCTACGTACCTGATACGATCGCGCCGAACATATAATACACCTAGATAGGCCATGAATGTTGCTACACTATGGAGCGATAGCGCTTGAAATATAACAACTTTTGGATCAATAAGCCTGCTTTTAGAGGTCGCGCGAAATTTAGCGGTGAATAACCGCGATTGGCGCGACGCCGAAAATTCGAACCGGGCCGCCGCCACGTTTCCGGGAGGCGTGGACCTGCTTCGATTTCGCCCTCCGGCATCGCTTTTGGCGTCCTCGCGAGGGGTTGCGCGGCTTGACGGCGACAACCGCTTTCCCCGCCGCGCGCGAAGGGGAACCAAGCGAATTTTCGAGCGTTAACAGCTTAGGCGCCGCCGAGTTTTGGCGCGTGACCGCGCGAATTTCCCGTTTAGACCGAAAACGTGGAGGCTCAAATGCGTAAAACTCTGTTGACGATAATATTCGCTGGAGGGTTAAGCGTTTTTGCTCCGATTAATGCGCCGGCGGCGCCCGCGAATGGCTCGGCGATTCCCGGCGCGGTCGCGGCGAACCCACTCGTCCAGCAGGCGCGGGTCTTCTGCTACAACCGCTACACCGGGCGTTTTGTCCATTGGGGATCTTGCGGGCGCCGTTACGTTCGCCATTACTATCATCCGAGAGTCTATTGCATGACCCGCCGCACGCACCGCTTCCTGCATTGGGGCCATTGCTAGAGCAAGGGCGTTCGCGCTTGCATGACGTTTAGCGACCGCGGGCTCGAAGCGGGCCTAGCGTGAGAGGCGGCGGGATTTGCGCGCGCGTCATTATCGCAGGCGCACGCACACGGGCGCGCCTTGCGAAAGCTTCATCGACGTCTCCCCTCGAGCGCCACGCGACGACGCCCACACAGGCTCGCGCCCCGGCGGCTTGGGCCGGCATGTCAACGAATTGCTTCATCGAACCTGCCCTTGGCCCTCTATGGTTCCTCGACACCCGCCCCCGGAGCAATCGCGGTCATTCGGCCACCCGCCCTGCAATATCGGAGGAAGATCGCTCTTGTTCAGACCCGGCGCCGAGTCGTTTAGAAAAGGCGGCATGCCCGAAACGGCCGGCGGCAACGGAGGCTGCCAGGCGGGCGCTAGGGCCGGCGCCTGAGGAGACGTCGCGGCTGGAGCCTTTGGCGGCGGGGGCGGTGGGCTCATGGACGCCGCTGGAGCTGTCTCGGCGTGACGGCTCACGCAAGCCATGAGCTCTTGAATCGCGCCGTATGTGTCGTTGGCGTCGAGGACGCCCAACAACGTCTTGGGATCGGAAATTGAGCGGTGTCGAAGATCGATCGTCCCGAAATTAATCGACGCGAGGCCTTCCACTTTCGGCGGCCAGAAAACCTTTAGGTATCGCGCGTCTTTCAGGGGAGAAACGATCTTGTCATGCGCGCTCACGGCCAGGACGACGCGCGTGAACGGCTTGCCGTCGGGCCTTGCCCCATTGCTCAGCACGCGGGCGCGGTAGCCGTAGTTGCTCCAATCATCGGACAGGACATTTTCTCTGTTGACCAACGCAAGCTTGACGCTCATCGTCAGCCCGGCTTGTGGTTGCGGATTCTCGAACTCGTCGATGAATAGGATGTAGAATTCGCCCGGACCCTCGGCCGCGAGCCTGATTGGGTCGCGGGGCTCCCGGATCGGCGGCGGCGAATCGAGATGGCAACCTATAAACTGATTGGCCACGAAATCGGCCGCTCCCCGCCAGCCGTGATACGACACGTCTTCCGCTTGGGCCGCTCCCGCCGCCATCGCGGCGACCATGATTTGCGTGGCGAAAAGTCTACGCACGGGCCACTCCAATTCAGCAGCGCTTCCCAGATCGAATTACACCGCGAAACTTTTGCTCTTACGCCTTACTTCCCGACCGACAACCGATTCTGGATTGGCGCGCGGGCCTTTGGCTCGCGCGCCTCGCAAGGAAGCCGCTGCGATGTTAATGGCAGCCGCAAATCGCTTGACCTTGGGGGCACTGGCAAGAAGCCCGTTGGTCCGTGCAAGTCTGCGAACAATGGGCTCCGGTGTCCGGACAGGTAATGTCGCACGAGTCAGTAGAAACCTTTAGAATATTGGATGGCGCGCTGGATGGGCCTGCTCCCATCGTCAACGCCAACTTCAGTTCGCCTGAAGGGGCGTTGGTATTATCACTTTGCGCCCACGCATCTCCTGCCCCAATACATAACGCCGCGGCCACCACGTATTTTATCATGATCCTCATAAACGCCTCCTCTAAAGTCCAACCGCGCTATGAAGGGGCTTAATCGTCGCAACCAAGCGCTTTCCAAAACTTGGTTTGGCCACCCCCACTTGGCGTCAATTACCGAGATTTCAGTATTGCCTGGCTCGGCGATGTTATATCGGCGGCCGCGAGAACCATCACCCCCCCCTCGCCGGCGACCGCATGATCGCTTGCCTCGATAACAACGCGCCTTGCAAATTTAAGTTCCCGCGACGCTTCGCGCGGTTCGGTCGGGCGCGGTCACATCTCCGGCCTCCCGTGCGCGCCCGAACGGATTTTCGAACGCGACACGCCGAATTTGCTCGCGCCGGACGGATGGCTATCGGCTTCATCAGTATTATCTGACCGGGCGAGGACGCCGGCGGGACCAAGGGCCGCACCCTCTGTCGCCGGCGCCCGGCGGGGAGTAGGATGGACCCTCGTCAAATAAAAAGAACGCGGCCACGCGAGCTTCGCTTAGGGCCGCGTCGTCCGCTTCCCGGAGGAACGCTCAACATGACCAAGCACGAGACATTCTCGGCGCAAACGCCGCCGTTCAAGACGCGTTACGGCAACTTCATCAATGGCGCCTTCGAGGCCCCCAAGGCCGGGCGCTACTTCGACAACATCTCGCCGATCACCGGCCAGAAGATTTGCGAAATTCCGCGCTCCGACAAGGACGACGTCGAGGCCGCGCTCGACGCCGCGCACCTCGCCAAGGACGCATGGGCTCGCGTCAGCCCCGCCGAGCGCGCCAATATACTCAACGCCGTCGCCGACCGGATGCAGGACAATCTCGCGACGCTCGCCGCCGCCGAGACCTGGGACAATGGCAAGCCGATCCGCGAGACGACCCTCGCCGACGTGCCGCTGGCCATCGACCATTTCCGCTATTTCGCGGGATGCGTGCGCGCGCAAGAAGGGTCGATCAGCGAGATTGACCACGACACCGTGGCCTATCATTTCCACGAACCGCTCGGCGTCGTCGGCCAGATCATTCCGTGGAATTTCCCGCTGCTGATGGCCGCGTGGAAACTCGCGCCCGCGCTCGCCGCCGGCAATTGCGTCGTGATGAAGCCGGCCGAACAAACGCCCGCGTCGATTCTCGTCTGGGCCGAAATCGTCGGCGATCTCTTTCCCAAGGGCGTCCTCAACATCGTCAATGGCTTTGGGCTCGAGGCCGGCAAGCCGCTGGCGTCGTCGAACCGCATCGCCAAGATCGCCTTCACCGGCGAGACGACGACGGGCCGGCTCATCATGCAATACGCCAGTCAGAGCCTCATTCCAGTGACGCTGGAGCTTGGCGGCAAATCGCCGAATATCTTCTTCGAGGACGTTTCGCGCGAGGATGACGATTTCCTCGACAAGGCGATCGAAGGCTTCGTGATGTTCGCGCTGAACCAGGGCGAGGTCTGCACTTGCCCGAGCCGCGCGCTGGTGCACGAGAAAATCTACGACCGCTTCATGGAGAAGGCGCTCGCGCGCGTCGGCGCGATCAAGCAGGGCGACCCGCTCGATCCCCAGACGATGATCGGCGCGCAGGCCTCGTCCGAGCAGCTCGAAAAAATTCTGAGCTACATCGACATCGGCAAGCAGGAGGGCGCGAAGGTGCTCGCCGGCGGCGCGCGCAACATGCTTGAAGGCGACCTCGCGCAAGGCTTCTATGTGCAGCCGACCGTGCTCGCGGGTCACAACAAGATGCGCGTGTTCCAGGAGGAAATCTTCGGCCCCGTCGTCTCCGTGACGACCTTCAAGGACGACGACGACGCCCTCGCCATCGCCAACGACACGCTCTATGGCCTTGGCGCTGGCGTGTGGAGCCGCGACATGAACCGCTGCTATCGCTTCGGCCGCGCGATACAGGCGGGCCGCGTCTGGACCAATTGCTATCACGCCTATCCCGCCCACGCGGCCTTCGGCGGCTATAAGCAATCCGGCATCGGGCGCGAGAACCACAAGATGATGCTCGACCATTATCAGCAAACCAAAAACATGCTGGTGAGCTATAGCACGAAGAAGCTCGGCTTCTTTTAACGCGGGGACTTCGATGCAAGACGATCTCGCGCGCGTCGTCGCGACGCCGGCGGCGCTCGCGCTGATCGACAGGCTGCGCGCCCAGCATGGCGCGATCATGTTTCACCAGTCCGGCGGCTGTTGCGACGGCTCGTCGCCGATGTGCTATCCGGCATCCGAGTTTCTCGTCGGCGACCACGACGTGAAGCTCGGCGAAATCGGCGGCGCGCCTTTCTTCATGAGCGCGTCGCAATTCGATTACTGGAAGCACACGCAACTCATCATCGATGTCGTGAACGGCCAGGGCGGCATGTTCTCGCTCGAAAACGGCAGCGGGCTGCGCTTTCTGACGCGCTCGCGGCTGTTCACGGACGACGAGGCCGCGCGCCTCGCGCCGGTCGCGAGCGGAGGCGTACGCGCGGGGCGGTGATGGCGCGGCCCGCGCGTTCGCGTCGCCCGTTTTACGCATCGACGGAGATTGTTTTATTCGTTTCGGGCGCTAACTGCGGAACGTGTTTCTCTTTTTAGGGAAGGTTCTGTCATGGAACGCCGTGAATTCGTCACCACGCTCGGCGCCGCCGCCGCCGCGATATCCGTCTCCCGAGCCTTCGCCGAGGAGGCCCCGGTTAAGCACATGCATCCGCCCAAATACAAAGCCCTGATGGACGCGGCCGCCAAATGCGTGTCGACGGGCAATGAATGCCTGCGCCATTGCTTCGGCATGTTGTCGATGAACGACACGAGCATGGCGGAGTGCACCAAGGCCTCGTACGATCTGGTCGCCGCCTGCGGCGCGCTGGAAACCCTGGCCGCGGTCAATTCGCCGTTTACGCCGGCCCTGGCGAAGACGGTCGCCGAGGTCTGCATGGCCTGCAAGAAGGAATGCGATAGATTTCCGCAATATGTCGAATGCTCGGACTGCGGGACCGCTTGCAAGGCGTGCGCCGACGAGTGCCGGAAGACGTGAGTTGACGGATGGCGGCGCCGTCGCGCGACGCGAAACGCAATAGCGCGCCGCGCTGGCGCGGTCGGCTTTAGGAGCAACCGGGCGCCTCGCGTCGGCGGACGTCCACTTGAAGTCGCGCCTTTCGACGCTAACTGTGCTGGCTTAACGCGGGCGCCCGCGCGCGCGTTGTTTTGTTTTGCCAGTCAAAGGGTCTTTGACCGCCTTGAAGCCCACGGCGCGATCGCGCGCTTGGAGGAGCGGAGTCATGCGTGAAATCAAGCTCGGGGTGGGTTCCAACCTAGTCGTCGCCGCGGCCGCCGGGGTGGCGGTGGCCGCGGCGTTTGTGCTGCTGGGCGACACGGGTCTCGGCTACGCCATCGTCGCCGCCATCATCGTCGCGGCGATCTTGTATTTTATTTTCGAGGCGATCGTCTGAGGACCAAGAGCTCGATGCGACGGCTCCGGCGACGAGGAGGCCGCGCGAATCACCGACGGTGACGGCGGGAGAAAAATCTGGCGTGGATTCGGCGCGTCCGGCCAGAAATGACTGTACACATGCTGACGATTACGAAAATACAGATATTTTTTATCGTCCACGTTAGTAATTGTCAACAGCTTTCATCGTCAAATACTTGCGGCGCCGGACGCTCCGGCGGCCGATCGCGCCCACATTTGCGGTTAGACATAAGCGAGAATAAGCCTTGTCGCGCATTTGTTTTTGCGTATCTTGAGCGCTCAAGCCAGTTGCGCGTTTTTCCGTGTACAGTCGGTGTATAGATTGTAAACTACACGGCTGATGCCAACGCGGCTCAAAACATTGCAACCAAACCACACTTTCGCGAGAGGCGACGATGCGGTCTTTACCAATGTGCGCGGCCTCGCTGATCTTAACGGCCGCCTGTCTCGCGCTCCTGTCCGTCCGGACGAACCCGTTGGAGAGTCTTTTCCTTTTGCTCCTGATAATATACGGAATGCAGGCCTTCGTCGCCGAGGCTCTCGGCATATGCGTGAGCAAAAAATCGATCAGCTTCCCAAGGCGATCGATCCCCGGCTTGCCCTTTCTCGTCTTGTGGCGCGTGCGCATCAAATGCGCCGAGATAGACCAGATAAGTTCGCGGCCCAAGGTGCGGGCGCGCGTGGAGAAGAGCACCGGCGAGCGCCTGCGGTTGGATTTCCCAAGCCGCCAGGCGCGGCTGCGATTTTTTCAATTGGTCAAGCGGGCCGATCCCTGGATCAGCATATACGGGCTCTCGGCTTCGCCATCGTCGCGGTCATGATCGTCCGGCGCGCGCGAGCCGCGGGCGGAGCGCGATCCGGCGCGAATTCGGCCGGTCTGGCGAAAGATATAAATGCTGGCGAAACACGAAATACATATATTTGCAATAATTTGGTGGCAGTAATGTCGACGGCTCCGCGTTAGACATAAGCGCGAATATGCGTTGCGGCGCGTGCGTTTTTGGCTATGTTGACCCCACAAGCTCGTTGCGGTTTTCCCCGAATAGATTGTAAACGCCCCGGCGAACGCGGCTCAAAGCATTACAAATAAACCCAAACTTACACTCTTGGAAGAGGCGAAGATGCGGTCTTTACCCATGTGTGCGGCCTGGCTGATCTTAACGGGCGTCAGTGTCGTGCTCCAGTCCATTCGGACGAACCCCTTGGAAATTCTAATCCTTCTGTTCCTCACGATATACGGAATACAGGCTTTCATCGCCGAGGCTCTCGGCGTCCGCGTTAGCAAAAAATCGATCAGTTTCCCAAGGCGGTTAATCCCCAATTTTCCCTTTCTTGTGTTGTGGCGCATGCGCATCAAATGCGCCGACATCGACCAGATAAGTTCGCGGCCCAAGGCGCGAGTTCGCGTGCAAAAGAGCACCGGCGAGCGCCTGCAGGTGAATTTCCCAAGTCGCGAGGCGCGGCTGCGATTTTTTCAATTTGTCAAAAGAGAGGACCCTTCGATCAGCATAAGCCGCTGACACGCGCCCTCGGTCGCCCCGCCTTCCCCTCGCCGGCAAAGGCGCGTATCCTGTGGCGGCGGCGCGTCGTCGGCGCGCTAGAGCATGTTCCGTCTGAGTTTGCGGACTTTCGCGGAACTCCGGGCATTTCGATTTCGCGCGAATTCCTGTCGCCCGGACGATTCCATCCGAGCGGAAGTCGCGCCAGGGAGAGCGCCATGTTTCTTGTTTTTCTCGGGCTTGTCGTCGCTGTCGGCGTGTGGCTGGTGTCGGCCTATAACGGCCTCGTGTCGATGCGCCAGCGCTATGGCCAGGCCTTTTCCGACATCGACGTGCAGCTCAAGCAGCGTCACGATCTCATCCCCAATCTCGTCGAGACCGTGAAGGGCTATGCGGCGCACGAGAAGGACACTTTGGAAGAAGTGACCAGGGCGCGCAATCTCGCCGTGTCCGCGCAGGGGCCGGCGGCGCAGTCGGCGGCGGAATCCGCGCTCAGCGGGGCGCTCGGGCGGCTGATCGCGATCTCCGAATCCTATCCCGACCTCAAGGCCAACGCCAATTTCCAGCAGTTGCAGAGCGAGCTTGCCGACATCGAGAACAAGATCGCCGCCGCGCGCCGCTTCTTCAACAACACCGCCGCCGAATATAACGCCGCGTGCCAGGGCTTTCCCGGCGTGCTGATCGCGCGACGCTTCAACTTCAAGCCGGTCGACTTCTTCAATCTCGAAGAGGGCGAGCGCAAGGCCGTTCAGGAAACGCCGCAAGTGAAGTTCTAACAAGTGAAACATTAGCGCCGGCTCGCGGCTCCCTCTCCCCGCGAGCGGGGAGAGGGTTGGGGTGAGGGGCGTGGGGCTTATCCGCGCCTCGACCGCCTTGTCGATGTAACGCACATCGCGGGCGAATGCCCCGAGCCCCTCACCCTCCCTCTCCCCGCGAGCGGGAAGAGGAGGTAAAACGCCGCGACACCAGACGCGGCTTGGCGACAGGATCGGCGACGATGTTCAGGGCGTATGGGCTTTATTCGCATATTCAAGCCAACCGGATGCGTTCGGCCTTTCTGCTCGCCGGCTTTGTCGTGCTGCTGATCGCGCTGATGTTCTCCTTCGCGCTTATCTTCGAGGCGATGGGCCAGGACGCGCCGCTCGACGTGATCCTCGCGCGCGCGATCCTCGACGTGAAGCAGGGCTGGCCGCTGGCCTTCGGCGCGGCGGGCGTTTGGTTCTGCATCGCATATCTCTTTCACCATAACATGATCGACTACGCCACGGGTTCGGCCGGCATAGAGCGCGCGCAGGCGCCGCGGCTCTATAATCTGCTGGAGAATCTGTGCATCTCCCGCGGCATTCCGATTCCGAGGCTGAAGATCATCGAGGACGGCGCGCTCAACGCCTTCGCCAGCGGCCTGCGCGACGGCAATTACAGCATATCGGTGACGCGCGGATTGCTCGATCATCTGACCGACGCGGAGGTCGAGGCGGTGCTCGGCCACGAGCTGACGCATATCCGCAATCGCGACACGCAGATGATGGTGATCGCGACGATTTTCGCCGGCATTTTCGCCTTCGCCGCCGATCTCACCTTCCGTAGTTGGAACTTCCCGTTCGGCTTCTCGCCGCGCCGCGACAATTCGCGCGAGGATCGCAGCGGCGGCGGCGGCGCCGTCATCGCGATAGTGATCGCGCTGGTGGTCATCGCGCTGAGCTTCGGCGTCTCCGTGCTGATCCGCTTCGCCCTGTCGCGCTCGCGCGAATATCTCGCCGACGCCGGCTCCGTCGAACTGACCAAAAATCCCGACGCGATGATCTCGGCGCTGCGCAAAATCTCCGCCAACGCGACGATCCCCGCCATGCCCTCGCGCATGCAGGCCTTCTTCATCGAGAGCCCGGCGCTGCTGCCAGAGGGCGGCTGGCTCGCGACGCACCCGCCGATCGAGGACCGCATCGCCGCGCTGGTGGAATTCGCCGGCGGCCGCGACGAACCGGCGCCCGTGTCGGTCGAAGCGCCGCCGCCGCCGTCCTTCCTGCCGCCGGGCGTCGGGCCGAACGCCCCGCCGCCGCTGGGTCCGTGGGGGTGAGGGTTGAAGTCCGGCGCGTAGAACCCTGCATGCCGCAAGCGGTTGCCGTTGGACCGCATTGGGACCCAATCGGGTCATCGCTGCCGCCACGGCAGAGATGAGAAATTCGGGCATATAATGTAAAAACCGAGGAGTAACAAACTAGCGACTGAAATGAGATATGGCTTTGTGTGATATTTTTGTCACAAAGCTTGTGACATTTTTACCACAACTCTAATTTTTTTCTCCAATCTATGGCGTCTTATGCCATTATTGCTTGTCCCAAATCGAGGCGGAGCCTAACCTCTTGGCGGTCCTTCGTAGGATACCGCCTTTCGTAAGTTCATTACAAAGGTGAGTCGTTGGGCGCCCGGCGCGGCGCCGCCAGCGCGGTTTGTGTATTCGTGTGTGGCTGAGCATGTCTGAAGGCAACCACTCAATTACTGAACTAGAGGACGCCCAAAAGCGTCGCTGGAAAAAGATTCAAGCCCGGCTACGAGCGCAATTAGGAGAGAGTCTGTACAATTCGTGGTTCAGCCGGCTCGAGTTTCAGGCCATGGATGACGGAGAGGCGACGCTCATCGCCCCGACCAGTTTTATGAAAATGTGGATTGACGAGCATTATTTGGATCAGTTGCAGGCCGAGTTTTCGCTTGAGTTTGGCGATATCCAGCAAATTTCGATCGCTGTGCGCCCCTCCTCGTCCGCTTGAGCTCGGCGGCGGTCGCGGAACAAAAGCCCCTCACGCTCCCAGTTGAATGCCCTCGTCGTGGATGGGATTTGGTGGGTCCAGATCGAGCATTTGCGTCCGACGCGCCCTGCTGGCGGGATCAAGCGGGCAATGAGCACCCAGCCAGAGTTAGCAAGATCGGATGGATAAAGCAGGTCGCGACGGCGGCGGCAAGGCTATGCTCTAGTTTCTACAATAGCCGCTCCCAAAGGGATTGAACAACTTGCGCGGAATCACATCTGATTCTCACGGCTCGACTTCCTTCGGGATCGGCTGTTAGTGTTGCTGGTCGAAAACAATTTAATTTACTTTTCTGCCTTACCCATGCCTTCATCGCATCGAGATGATACGGGCGCCAGTGGCGTTCGCGAGTCCAGTGGCATTCACGAGTAAAGAGGACCCTCCGTAAATGTCATTCGCGACGCGGCTCGCGCTTCAGAGCAAATCAAACGGATTTAGTCCACTGGGGCTTTGGACTGTTGGCGGAGTGGCGCCCGCGGCGGATCGGACCGGCTCGACTTCTCTTCGGCCGCGGCTTCCTCCCCTGATCTTGCCGCGCCTTTTGAAAGATGCGGCGCGGTCGAAGGCTTGAGGGCGAGCATGTCGACCCTTGGTCAAACGGAGGTTTTTGAGGCTTGCCGCGCGTTATACAAGATGGCGGGAGAGGACTTTATGTTGCGGCCGCTCATTAGGCATGTGGAAATCATTCCAGCAAGCTCAAGCCAAGTATATTATATTCAGACAAAAACCAATCGCGTTAAGTTTGTCGTTGAGTTTGATCAAACATACGTTAGTGAGAGCACATTTCCACTAATGAAGCTTCCATTACTGTTTAAATCTAGTATTTGTGGTAAATATCCTGGAAATTTAGAGGTTAAGTTGGACGACGCTGAACACACAGCCTTGATACGCGCGTTTTTGCTTGGCGTAAAGGCGCCAATTGTTGTCGAAAAAAGCGCGCTTGCGACACGTTACAAAGTTATTATTCAACTCTCATCGACATTTTTTGTCGACTGCGGAGAATTGATCGACGAAGGCAGCGACCTTACGTCTGATGTGATTTGTGACCGCGTCGGTATAAGCCTTTATGACAAGTCGAAAGATTTCTTTCAGAGCCCGCGGGAGGGGTTGGCGGTGTGGAGCGCCCGCGCGGCCCAGGAGCTTTTCGGAATGCCAAAGCCTTCAGCGGAAACCTATTGGCCGACTGTTTCGCAAAAAGGGGAAGCGGCGCCTAGCTGACAACGTGGCCGCCATCCTTGCTGTCGGGCGCGGTTTATCAGCGAACGCCGAATAGCGGCAGAACTCTCGGGAAGCGGCGCCGGGGTCGCGGCGCCTCGGCCGGCTTGTCGGCCGCGGAAACGCTTTCGAGCGGCGCTCCATTGCGCTGCAACGCCAGCTCGCGCAAGGAGTCGTAAATTGGGGCGGAGCGCAGCAGGCTCGGCGCGAGCATGGCGGCGAAGCAGGCCCCGAGCATCGGCAGCAGCAGATCCACGTTGGCGGTCATTTCCGTCGCGAGGACGATTCCCGTCAGCGGCGCGCGAACGACGCCGGTGAAGAACGCCGCCATTCCGACCACGGCGAAGCCCACGGGCTGAAGCTCAAGGCCCGGAAAGACGAACTGGCAAATTCGCCCGTAGATCAACCCGAGCTGCGCGCCCAAAACGAGCATTGGCGCGAATATTCCCCCGGGCGTCGCGGTGGCGTAGGAAACCGCGCCGAAGCCAAAGCGGAAAAAGAAGACGAACAACAGCGCGGCGAGCGGCTGGGTTCCAAGCAGCGTGTTTTGAGTGATCGCGTCGCCGCCGCCGACGATGTCCGGCGCCAGCCACGCCAGCGCGCCGACCACCGCTCCGGTGAGCGCCGCATAGAGGCCGACGCGACGCCGGTCGAGACTTTGCGCCAATGAGATGACCCCCAGCAGCGGCGCCTCGCAGTAAAGCACCGCGGCGCCGCCCGCGATGAAGCCAAACAAAAAATACAGCCCCCTCACTTCGGCGCCGACATCAGCCAGTTTCCCGACATGGAAATCCGGCGCGTTTCCGAGGATCGCCTGCGACACCGAAATCGCGGTCGCGGACGCGCCGATCGCCGCTATCGCGGTGTGAAGCTCGAACTCCCGGGTCAATTCCTCCAACACGAATATCGCCCCGGCGACCGGCGCGTTGAAGGCGGCGGCGAGCCCCGCCCCCGCGCCGGCGGCGAGCAAGACGCGAGAATTCCGCCAGCCCAGACGGAACCACTCCCCAAAGAGATTGCCGATGGTCGCGCCCATCTGCACGCTCGGCCCCTCGCGACCGAGCGCAAGTCCCGAGCCGATAGCCAGCACGCCGCCAAAAAACTTGATCGGAATTAATATCGGCGGGGCTGGAGGCAGCTCCTCGCGCAACACGCTCTCGACATGGGGAATGCCGCTGCCGGAAGCATGCGGCGAAAATCGCCGAACCAACCAGGCGGCGAGCGCTGTCGCGGCGGCGCAGACCAGCACCGCCAAACAAAAGCCCACGGCCGCCTGGCCCCGCGCCCAAAGAACGAAAGCGTCCCGCAGCCGATCGGCATTCGTGAGCACGAGCCGAAACGCCGCGCTTACAACTCCAGTGCCCGCGCCGACGACAAGCGAAACCAGCCCGACCGCCAACAGATCGACGGCGCTGTCCCGCTCCTTCAGTGCGAGAGGCGCCGAGAGCTGGCCTTCCATTTGCCCTGGCTCATGCATCGTCGTTCCCGACTGGTCCCTGACCTTGGAAAGAATCAAAACAGTATCAGAACCCAGCGACGAGACATAGACCGACTGGGAAATCGCGGGCGCCAGCGGCCCTCCGAGTCTTGGGCGCCGAGCGGCGGATTCATGCGACGAAACCCCCTCGCCCGTCGGCTCCTGGCGCGAAGCGGCTGCGCGGAAGCATCCTCCTTCGCTTGCGCATTCTGGGGACAAGCGGACGCTCTTATAGCCGGGCTGGACAAGCGAAGATGATCCACACGCCGCAAGTCAGCTCTTCGAGAGCTACGCCGGGCTTTCCAGAAAGAACCGCAGCATTTCGCGCGACGCGTCGGGCCCGTTCTGATCAGTGTATGAACCTTCCGGGCTGCCCCCAGACCAGGCATGTCCCAATCCGTCGATGGCCCAGTGTTCTATCTGGGGAACCCCGCTCGCGGTTGTGGTCACGCTGCGCGTATAGGCGCGGCCGCCCATGAAGCCGTCGTATTGCGTCTCCCGTAAGGTGTCGGCGAGGCCGACGCGAGCGTCGGCAAGGATCATTTCGGCGTTCGACGGGTGTACCGTTTGATCCGACATGCCATGAAAAACAATGGTGCGAACATGGTCATTCGTTCCCTTGCGACGAGTCTTCCTTGGCGCCGACGCCACGGAGCTCGGTCCGCCGCGCATGGCGGCGAATGCCGAAACCACGTCGGTGGCGGACCCATGAGCGAGGCCTGAGTGAACGCCTGTCGCGGCGTAAAGCTCGGGATAGGTGACGCTCATGATCGCGGCCATGGCGCCCCCGGCCGAAAGGCCCGCCACATAAACCCGCTTGGCGTCGATATTGAAATCCGTCATGATCGCGCGCGTTATCCCGGCGATAATGCTGGGCTCCCCCGCATCGCGGATCTGGTCCTTGATATTGAACCAATTCCAGCATGCCGATTGATTGGCGTGCATCGGTTGCCTCGGATAGGCGACGATGAAGCCGTGCTCTTCAGAGAGCCGGTTCATGCCGGTCCCCATCGCGAAGTCGTCGGGGTTCTGAGTGCAGCCGTGGAGCATGATAACCAAAGGAAGCGTCCGGCCTTCCGCGTTGCTGGGGACGTAAACCTTGTAGTCTCTGGACCCCGCCTCGCAGGTGAAGGTTCTCGTGAGATAGGCCGCCCCTTGTGGAACTAGCACCAACGGCGCTTTGCGCGATTTCGCGAACGGCGCGGGGCCGTGGCCGAAGTTCGGAAGATTGGCTTGACGCAATAGCGTCAGGACTTCTCCCAACGGCCTTCTCATTCGCCCGGCGGGACGTTGTTCGGCGGTGGAAGCCTGTGCGCGACGCCTCTCAATCCCCGCATCCTGTCGGGGCTGTTCGAACGCATCCGCGCTCTCGGCGCCGTCAATTGGCGGCGTGATCAATAGAGGGCTTTCGGCCGTCTGTTGGTCCGGCGAAACGTCGTGCCGTCGCCCCGATAGGGCGCGCTGGATCACCCGCGTCGCCTCGATGACGTCTTGCGCGCGCGTGAGCTTCGTGGCGTGCCGCATGGCGGCGCTGAAGACCGTTTTCATTCTTTCATCCTCATGGGAGAAGCTATGCCCGGGTGATCACCCGATGCGATCGGAGAGCGCCGCCTTGACTGCTTTGCTGGCGTGGAGAGCGCCAAGGACGGTGATCGATTCAATTGTCGCGAGCGCGAGTTCGGGCGTGACGTCTTCCGCGATTGCCGCAAGCCCGACGACCTGTATGCGCAGCTTGCCGCCCGCGGCCTTCACCGCTTCCAACTCTTCGCGGCTATAGCGTCGCAATCCAAGTTCGAGTGTGTGCCTCACGATCGATTGCTTGACGGCGTCCGCGTGAGCGGCGAACTGGTTGCGGATCGCCGTCCTGATGAAGTCGGTGCGATTGGAATAGAAGCCCTCGCGCACCAACAAATCGATATGGCCGAGGTCAACGAATCCGATGTTGATTGTGATTTTCTCGCTCTCGCCCGGCTTGTCGCCTAGTCGGTGTATTTCCCCGGCCATCTTCCTCTCCATCACCATCCAACCAGATGGTATATGGATGGTGAATCGGGAAATTGCAACTAGAAAATTCCGTGGAGGTCAGCTCGGGACGGGGCGCCATGTCGCGGTCAGTTTGATCTTTCGGTTCGGCAAACGACAGTACAGCCTTGGCTACGCGGCTTCGAGCCAGTTCGAAGCCAAGGGCGCAATTCGTAGCTTCAACCGCTGGATTCATGCGACCAGAGCCCCCGCGCCCGCCTTCTCCCGCAAAAACCCCGCCGCCTGCTCGATCGACTCGCGCGCCTGCGGCATCAGCAACGCCGCCAGTTGCCAGCAATGCGGCGCGTCGGGCCATAGCGCGACGCGCGCCTCGACGCCCGCCTCGACCGCGCGCGCCGCGAGCCGCGCGGAGTCGTCGCGCAGCAATTCGCTCGTGCTCGCGTGCAGCAGCAGCGGCGGCAGGCCGCGCAAATCGCCGTAGAGCGGCGAGGCCAGCGGATTTTTGGAACCCTCTTCCCCGAGATAGGCGCGCGCGGCGTTTTTCAGCATGCGGCGCGAGAACAGCGGGTCGCTCGCCTCGTTGTCGCGCGCCGAGGCGCCGGTGACGGCGAGATCGGTCCAGGGCGAAAACAAAGCGGCGGCCGCGGGCAGCGGCAGGCCAGCGTCGCGGCGCGCAATCATCAGCGACAGGGCGAGGCCGCCGCCGGCAGAATCTCCGGCGATCACGATCCCGCCGCCGCGCTCGGCCAGCGCCGCGTAGACCGCGCGCGCATCGTCGAGCGCCGCCGGAAAGGGATGGCGCGGCGCCAGCCGATAGGCCGGCGTGAACACGTTAAATCCCAGCGAAGCGAAAGCCGCGGAGATCGGGCGATAATGCCGCGGCGACCCCGCGAAAAAGGCGCCGCCGTGCAGATAAAGCAGCGTCGCGCCGCCGTCCCCGGCCCATTCGCCGGCGACGCCGCCGATCCGCTCGGGCCGAAAGCCGCCGGCCGGCTCGGCATGAGGCAATTGGAGATCGAACACGCGCCGCGCGTCGCGTAGCGAAGTCGCGGCTTCAAGCCCGCGCTTCACCCGCCGCCGCAAAAAGGCGCTGGCGCAACGCGGCGAAAGGCTTTTCATGGCTTAAAGCTCGCAAAAAATAAGCACGGCGATCTCGCCGCCTGTCCGCCTCTCCCCGCTAGCGGGGAGAGGGCAGGGTGAGGGGCTCGGGGCATTGGCCCGAGCGTGGATTACGGCGGCAATCGCGCGGGGCGCTTCAGCATCGTGGATAACATCCCCGGCCCCTCACCCCAACCCTCTCCCCGTGAAACGGGGAGAGAGAGCAGCGCGCGCTCAGCGCTTCGGCGGCGTTTGAGCCGGCGCCGGGGCCTTGCCCGCTCCCTGTTGGCTCAGCAATTGATCGAGGCGCGCGTCTTGCAACCCGGCCGCGCGCGCGCGGTCGCGCCATTGGACGGCTTCGGCGAGGTTCTTCTCGACGCCGCGCCCGTCCGCCAGAAGATAGGCGAGCCGGTTCTCCGCGACCGCGTTGCCCATCTCCGCCGCCTTGCGAAACAGCTTCGCGGCGGCGGCGAGATCGCGCTCGACGCCGGAGCCGTTGAATTCGAGGATCGCCAGTTCGACCATCGCGGCGGCGTGATTGTCGTCGACAGCGGCTTTGAACCATTTCGCGGCCTCCCCGTCGTCCTTGGCGACGCCCTTGCCGTGCTTGTAGAGTTCGCCCAGCGCATATTTGGCGTCGGTGTCGCCAAGTTCGGCGGCGCGGCGGAAATACTCCGCCGCTCGCTCGAAATCGGCGTAGACGCCGTTATTGTCGAGCGCCATCTCGCCAAGCAGATTGATCGCGGCGGCGTGGTTTTGCGCCGCGGCCTTTTCAAGCCAGCCGCGGGCCGCCTCGCGCTCCTTGGGGCCGGGCGCGTCGGACAGCAGCGCGGCGCCATAGAGATAGTCCCCTTGCGCGCCGCCGGTTTCCGCCGCGCGCTTGAACCACTCCATCGCCTGCTTGTGGTCGCGCGCGACGCCGGCGCCCTCGGCGTAGAGCCTGCCGATCAGCGCCAGCGCCGCCGTATCCTTGGGATTTTCAACGACGCGCTTTTTCGCCTCGCGCATCGCGACGGCGTATTCGCCACGCTGATAGGCGCCGAAGGCCACATCGGGCGGCGGCGTCAGCGATGGCGGCGTCAGCGATGGCGGCGCGAGAGCCGGGGGCGCGGGCGGCGTGTTTTGCGCGGCGGTCGCGGCGGCGCAGGCGCTCAAAGCCAGCAAAAGGACGCAGAGGCGCGTCGCGACAAGTTTCATGCGCCCTGCTCCGCGATGGCGCGGCGCGCGTCGGCGATCGCCGCGGCGGGTCCGCGCGGATCGCTCCAGACGCAATCGCCGAGCATGACGAAATCCGCGCCGGCGGCGACGAGCGGCCCGACTTCTTCAAGGCTTCGCGCGAAGGCGACGCAGGGCGTGTTGAAGATCTCCGCCCACCACGCGACCCGCTCCAGCAGCGCCGGCGCGTCCAGCGGCGCGGCGTCCTCGCCGAACAGCACGTAATCGGCGCCCGACTCGCCTGCGGTCATCGCTTCGTCGCGCGTCGCGAGGGCGCCCGCGCCGACGATATGGCGCGGCGAAAGACGCTTGATCGCGTCCTTCAGCGGCGCGCCGACGCCGGCGACATGCGCGCCGTCCGCGCCGGCCTCCAGCGCCAGCGCCGGGGAGCCGTCGATCAGCAGCGCCGCGCCCTTCGCCTGCGCGGGCTCGGCGACCGCGCGAACGAGCCGCGCCGCCTGCGCGTCCTCCAGCGGCCCCAGCCGCAAGAGCAAGCTCGCGATGGCGGCGCTGGCCAGCGCCTCGCGCAGCGCGGGCAGAAAGGAGTCCGCCTCGGTAAGGACGGGCGTGACGAGGTAAAGGCCGGGGCTTGGATCGGACATGTTTCTCGCCTGGGAAAGTGACGCGTCAAGGTCTCTTACGTCGCGCGAGACCGCGGCGAAAGAGCGGCGGAGGGATTTTCGCGTTCGAGGGGGTGGAGCAACCAACGAACAAATGTTTATTGCTCCACGGAACAAAGATTTGGATCGCCATTGCGGACGGCCGCCATAGATAGGATGGCGGAGGATAGTGGAATTGAATGGTCGGATGCTATCTTCGTCATTCTTCTTGGGATGGCGGGGAGGGTCGAGGCCCAGTCGTGGACCGGGAACGCGGCCTTCTACACTCTCAAGGGTCGCACAGCGAGTGGCGGCCACGCGACGGAATTCACCGCCGCCCACCGGAATTTGCCGCTTGGCTCCAAAGTCCGCGTAACTAACCTGCGCAACCATCGTTCGGTCGTCGTGACAATCACCGACCGTGGGCCGTTTACCGGAGGTCGCGTGATAGACGTATCGAAAAAAGCGGCGCAAGCCTTGGATTTCCGCTCCGCTGGCGTGGCCCGCGTGCGCGTCGAAGTATTGGCGAACTAATCGGGCTGTCGTGAGCTACACGCGGCTTCGCTTTGCAGCCGAGCATATCGAGGAGTTCGACATTAACGACGTGAAGGTCGAAGGCGTTCTACCCGATCACCGCCGCCGACTTCTTCGAAGGGAGGCGTGAGCATGGCGACGATTCTCGAATGCATCGACGATCTAGGCCGCGTCAAAGCGCGCGCGTGGCTCTTGAAGTTCGCGCTCGTTCACATAGGCGTAGCGACGCGCTTGGACGCGCTCGAAGCCACGAACAAGGAAGGACGCCATCCGACTAGGGCCAGCCGCTCTTGCCTCGCCGAGTCGCCTCGCCTTCTCAAATGATCTTTGAGTAGTTTCCGAGTCTCCCGCCGACGGCGAATCAGTGGTTACCTAAGGTGAGATAGCGCGGAGTGGGTCGCCTCGAAGGACGCGGGAACCACGTCGAGACACTGAAAAGGTCGGACATCATGGATACTCAGACACTTCTCATCATTGTCATTCTTTTTCTCATCCTTGGCGGAGGGGGCTGGTACGGTCGGGGACGCTGGTTTTAGGCACCCTCTGGAAATGGTTGGGGACGTTGCGTCTCGAACTTTGGGAGATCGTCTGGCTGTCCCCGTAGGTATCATTTCGGTTGGAACGCGCACGGCTGCATCCCATACTGACGCCGTGATCGTTCGACCTTAAAGGCTGAAAGGCCCGCCGCACATCCCGGCGGCCCTTGTCGTGTCTGGATAATCAGACCGAGAGTGAGACGCATCCCTTCGTCGCCATATCGCCTTATGGCGCAATGGCGACCGCGAAATTCTCCGCGCTCAAACCGCAAAACAAGGTTTCAAGCGTCAGGTTTTAACCCTAGCTTTCCTTGCGCGCGAGCAGGCGCAGGTAGACGCGCTTCGCGCTCGCCCGCAGTCCCCGGCGCAGCGTGTCGAAACGGCAAGCCGCGTCGAAACCGACCGCGCCGCGCGACTGGACCGCCACGTCGGCGATGGCGACGCGATCCGGCCAGAAGCGGTCGATCATCGGGTGATTGGCTATGGCGCAGGAGTCGGTCATGTCGATGTCGGCGCGCGCCGCTTGCGCCCGCGTCAGTTCATACAGCAGATGAATCCCCGGCGCCTGCGCGCGAAATTCCTCGTCGAAGGCGATCTTCCAGAAATAGGCGCGGCCGCGGCTCTCGATCACGACGCCCATCGCCAGCGGACGGCCGGCCAGCGTCAGCCGGGCGACGCGGCACTTGCCCTCGCGCGCCAGCAACCGCGTCGCGCCGCGCGAAAAGGCCGACAGCGCGGGATGCGCCAGCAGCGCGCCGCTCTTGCCTTTCCATCCCGAGGATTCGAGCGTCAGAAACTGCTCCAGCGCGTCGCGCACTTCCCTCGGCGACGTGACAATCGAAAATTCCACCGCGCCCTGTTCGGCGAGCCGGCGCCGGCGGCGCCGCAAATCCTTGAGCGCCTTCTTTCCCGCGCCGCGCGTCCATAATTCGTCCGGGTCGGAGCCCGGCGCGAGCATCGCGCGCTCGAACCGCTCGAGCGTCACGGCGGCCCGGCCGGAGCGCCGCGCCGCGGCCAGCAGCGCCCGGTGAAGCGGGCCATCCTCGACGAGGCGCGGAAAGACGACGCCGGCCGCCGGCCCCGATTTGGCGAGCCCGTCCAGAAAGCGCTCCAGCACGTCCTCGGCGCAATCGCGATCCAGCAAGGGCGCCGCCAGCGCGGTCTGCTTGTCGAGCCAGAGCCGGGCGAGCCCGCCGCCCGGCATCGCGCCCGCCGGCGCCAGCGCGAACAGGCCGACCAGCCGCCGCGCCTCTCCAAGATGGACGCCCTCGCGCCAGACGCCGACGAAGCGCGGGCGGGATCGGGCGGGCGCATGCCGCGCCAGTTGCAAGGCGAAGCCGGGTTCGAGGAAGGCGTTGGGTTCGAGCGAACGCCCAGCGAGGTCGCGCCAGGCGTCGTAATTGTCGTCAAGCTGTTCGACGCTCAGCGTCCCCATCCAAAATCCGTCCCCTAAAACGCCCTCGCCCGCCACCCGCCTCAGCCTCGGCCGCGCATAGCCCAAACTCGCGGCGGGGGCGGAGACGGAATTCGCGATCCAAAACGGCGCCGTCATCGGGAGCGCTCCTATTGTAATCCTGTTTTGGGCCGGGGGCGCGAAATTTCGGGACAGAAGCGCCGCGTGGACCTCTCGGAGCGCGAGCGCTTCAAATCGCGGACCAGCGCGAAATGCGGGCTAGCGGGTCGGCCCGCGCCTCACCCTCCCCTCGAGGGAAGGGTGAAGGCGCGGGGCTGCGCATGGGCTCTGGATTTTCGCGCCGCGGCGTGGTTATCTTTGGCCATGGCGCGTGAACTGTCCCGCTTTCTTATCCTGCTCGCCGCGCTGGCCTGCTCCGCCGCGCCCGCGCTTGCGAAGGTGGGTATTCGCGTCGACCTCGGCCGGCAGCGCATCACAATCGTCAAGAACAACGAGCCGCCGATCGTCTGGAAAATTTCCAGCGGGCGCCCCGGCTATGAGACGCCGACCGGGCGCTTCATCATGCAGCGCATGGACGCCGATCATTTTTCCGACGAATACGACCAGGCGCCCATGCCTTACGCGATCTTCTTCTCGCGCGGGCTCGCCATCCACGGCGCCACTCAGCCCGGGCTGGGCCGGCCGGCCTCGCATGGCTGCGTGCGGCTGTCGGTGGACCACGCCCGCGATCTCTACGAATGGGTCGAGCAATATGGCGCCGGCCCGATCGAAATCACCGGCGACGCGACCAGCTTCGCGCAATTGCAGGACGACGAACCGCAGCCGCGGCGCAACGGCGGCAAGCGCGCCCGCCGGCGCGACATCGACGACGAGCCGCCCGTCCTCGATCGCTATTACGACTATTACGATCGAATCATACGCGCGCGGTGAGCGCCGGCGGAACTGGCGAACCCGGCGCGCGCGGCTACCTCTCCCCGCTCGCGGGGAGAGGGTTGGGGTGAGGGGCCGGGGCCCAGTGCGCAATGCCGACGCGCCCCGGGAATTCCGCCGGCGTGATCGACATCCGGGGCGAATACCCCAAGCCCCTCACCCTGCCCTCTCCCCGCGAGCCGGGAGAGGCGATAACGCGGCGAGATCGCCGTGCTTTTTCTCAACGCTCCCGAAGGGCTGGCCATGCAAGAAAACGACTGGATCGCCTCGGACCGCTTCATCGAGGATCATCTCATCCGCTCCGCCGAGGCGCAGGGCGAAACCCTGCGCGCCAACGCCGCCGCCGGCCTGCCGAAAATCGATGTTTCCACCGCGCAGGGAAAATTCCTGCATCTGCTGGCGCTCGCCATCGGCGCGCGGCGAATCCTGGAGATTGGAACGCTCGGCGGCTTTTCCACGGTCTGGCTGGCGCGGGCGCTGGGGCCGGACGGCAGGATCGTGACGCTGGAGTTCGACCCCAAGCACGCCGAGGTCGCGCGCGCCAATCTCGCCCGCGAGGGCGTTAGCGCGCGGGTCGACCTGCGCGTCGGCGTGGCGCTCGATCTGCTGCCCAAGCTGCGGGACGAGGGCTTTGGTCCGGTCGATCTCGCCTTCATCGACGCCGATAAGGAAAACAACGCCAATTACTTCGATTGGGCGCTCGAATTTTCCCGTCCGGGCGGGCTGATCGTCGTCGACAATGTGATCCGCGCCGGCGCGGTCGCCGACCTCGCGAACATGGACCCGATGGCGGTCGGGAGCCGCGCGCTGTTCGACCGGGTGGCCGACAACAAGCGCGTGACCGCGACGGCGCTGCAAACCGTGGGAACGAAGGGCTGGGACGGCTTTTTGATCGCGAGGGTGAATTAAATGAGCCCGCGACCCTCTCCCCGCGTACGAGGAGAGGGACTGGGCGAGGGGCCGGCTAGGTGCCGCAAGGCCGGCGTCCCCCACGCAATTCGCGCCACTGAAATATTACGCCCGGGAGTTGCTCCGGGGCTCGCCGCCCCCGCCCTCTCGCGGGGAGCGACGAGGGGCGAAGGCGGGCGATGTCGTTTAGCCAACCAGAGCTTCGCAAATCTTTCCGTCAAACCAATGGGTTCGCCAATCGGTTGGCGAAGTCAGGCGAGCTCCGGCGCCGGCTCTTGCGGCGCTTCGGCGTTCTCGCGCGACAGCAGGGCGCCGTCGGGGCCGAAAAACTCGGCTTCGACCTTGTTGCCGCTGTCGTCGTAGCGCCAGTGGATGCGCGCCGCGCCGAGGCCCTTGCGAGGGGTCGGCTTGCCGTCGGTGTTGTAATAGGCCTCTTCGACCTGATTGCCGCGGCGGTCGTAGCTGCGGGCGATGCGCGCGGCGCCGAGGCTCTTGCGCTTGATCGGCCGTCCGTCGGCGCCGAAATAGCTCTCGACCACCTCGACGTTACGCGGCGCGGCCTCGTTTGGCGCCGGGGCCGGCCCGGCCTCGCCCGCCAGCGCCGATTTGCGCGGACGTCCGCGGCGGGCGGGAACCCCGACCGCGCTCGCGGCCTCCATATTCCTGGGTTGATATGCGTAGTCCATGATCCGCTGACCTTGATGCAAACCGGTCGCCGCTTTGCCGCGGGCTGGCGCCCTGCTCGTGGAGCGCGGCGGGACACGCGTCCCGCGACTGGTTCTAAGAATACGATAGCGCCGTCGCATCCCGCCGGGATCGACAAACGCGACACGTTACGGCCTCGCGGCCATCGTCAGAGAATGGAGATTGGCGGCGCTCTCGAGCCGACGGGCAGCGTCGGCCGGGGCGAGAAAGCGTCTGTCTCCTCGCCGGACCATGCGTCCTGCGCATGGGAAATCCGGGCGAGCGCTTCCTCCCAGGAGGAAGCCGGCGGGACGCCGCCGGAACAATGGAAGACGCAACATTGATCGGCATGGGCGCGCCTTGGCGCCGGCGCCGACGGATCG
>PLZT01000725.1 GCA_003152255.1 Methylocystaceae bacterium
CGCTGTCGGACTGGGCCGCCCGCCGCCAGGGCGACCGCGAGCCGCCAACCCGCTTCTCCGCCTTCGACCTCGCCGTGCTGCACGGCGAGCTTTCAATGCGGCTCGAAGCCGCGCGCGAAGCCGCCTAGCTCCCTCTCCCCGTGGAACGGGGAGAGGGCCGGGGTGAGGGGCTTGGGGCGTAGGCCCGCCATGCTCCACGCCGAACGGGATTCGTCGACGTAATCGGCTTTCGCGATACGGACCCCAAGCCCCTCACCCTGCCCTCTCCCCGCAAGCGGGGAGAGGCGGACAAACGGCGAGAGCGCCGCAAATCAAAGGAGCACAACCCATGCGCCTGACCGGCCCGCTCAACCTCACGCTCGACGGCCCGCCGGAACTGGGCTTTTACGCCAGTAGAGCCCATGGCGGATTTCTGGCCTTCGACGTCTTCGAGATCATCGACGGCGCGAAAAATCCCCGCGCGGAGGTGACGCTGTTCGTCCCCCCGGCCCACGAGCCGCGCCTCGCCCGCGCGGTCGCGGCGTTTAATGCCGCGATGGCGGGGGAAGAGCCAACAATCTAGGGCGCGAATCCTTCTCCCAGTTGTGGGAGAAGGATTCGCGCCTCCGTCGTCATTGCGAGCCGAAGGCGAAGTAGGCGGAGAGTGGGCGCGCCGCGACATCCGATCGGATCGCGCCGCGCCGCTCACGCTTGTCAATAGCGCCAAACCGTCGCAGACTCCGCAGCAGGAGGCGGCGTTTAGCGTTAGCTCGGAAAGGATCGAGCGCTAGAGGTCAAATGGTTCGCTAAATGGTTGAGCTGAACGGATAACGAGGAGCGGACCCCATGCGAGGCAAGGCTCCGTCCAACGAAAACAAGTTGTCGCAAGACTTCGTGCATGTCGATATCTGTGAAAATTGGCTCGAGACGCATATCAGCCCCGGCGGCGCCTTTTATCGGTTCGCCAACGACTCCAGGGGCATCGCCCAACTGATCAATCTGTGTCGCCAGCGCGGCGTCAGCAAGATCTACATGAAAGCGGCTGGCGAGCATGGCGCGCGGGCGCGGCACGCAATGACCGTCGCCGGTCTGTCCGTCACCGCGGCCAATCCGCTGCGCGCGCGGATTTTCGGCGACGCGGGCCGCTCAAGAAATGCGCGGCGCGTGGCGACGATTTCCTTGGTCGGCGCGAGCATCGCATTGGGCTTGGCGGGGCTCTCGGCATGGCAATGGAACCGCGCGGAGCAAACGGTCGAGTCGGCGAGTGAAACAACGAAGGGATGGATGTCCGACGCGACGCAAAAGCTCGAAAGCGCGCCGGGCGCGATAGCGTCGTTTCTCGCCGAGTTCGCCGGATCTCTTGTCGGCTCCGATCGCGGCGACAAGGCGGACCAACGGGATGTGACGGCCAGCCGCGCAAGACCTGGCGAGCTTCGGCTCTCGGCCGGCGATCGCGCGGCGGTGTTGCAATCGCATGGAGACAGCCTGGCCATCATCAAGGCTTTGTCGGACGCCAATCCCGGCGACGGCGGGCGGCGACGGGATTTGTCGCTCGCTCACGAAAAACTTGGGCAGGCGCAACGCGCGCAAGCCGACACCGCGGCGGAGTTGCAATCCTTCCGCGACAGCATAGCCGCCAGCAAGGCTTTGTCGGACGCCAATCCCGCCGACAAGTCGCGGCGACGGGAGTTGGCCGTCGCTCACGAAAAACTCGGCGACGCCCAGCTCGCCCAAGGCGATCCGGCGGCGGCGCTGCAATCCGACCAAGACAGCTTCGAAATCTTCAAGGCTTTGTCGGCGGCCGATCCGGGCGACGCCGGCCGGCGACGGGACTTGTCGGTCATCCACGAAAAACTAGGGCAAGTTCAGCTTGCCCGGGGCGATCACCCGGCGGCGTTGCAATCGTTCCGCGATGGCGTGGCCTTCAGCAAGGCCTTGGCGGACGCCGAACCGGGCGACGCCGGACGGCGACGGGATTTGGCGGTCGCTTACCAAAAGCTCGGCGACGCTCAGCTCGCCCAGGGCGATCTGGCGGCGGCGCCGCGGTCGTATGGCGAGAGCCTCAAGCTCATCAAGGCTTTGTTGGCGGCCGATCCGGGCGACGCCGGCCGGCGACGGGATTTGGCGATCGCCCACGAAAAACTCGGCGACGTTCAGCTAGCCCAGGGCGATATGGCGGCGGCGCCGCGATCCTACCGCGAAAGCTTCGAGATCCTCGAGGCTTTGTCGGCGGCCGATCCGGGCGACGCCGGGCGGCGGCGCGACATAATCGCGATATGTTTGAAATTGTCCATCGCGGAGCCGCCGAACGCCCGCGACTATTTGCTAAAGGCGCAAGCAGTCCTGAAAGAACTCGCGGACAGCGACCGTTTAGCATCGTCCGACCGGGCCTGGGCGGCTGAAATAGGGCGCCGATTGAAGGGGCCGGACGCCCCTCGTGTTGTCGGGCCCCCCGGCGAGCAAAAGAGATGACGCTGGCTTCCGTGGGCCTCATTCTTCGTCAGGAGGGCGAGTGGTCAAAATCCAGCGCTTGGCGCCCGTGACAGGGAATGCCGCGAGCGCTCGCTGTTGGACCGGTTTTGACCCCGAACCGGCCGTCACCATTGGCCCTGGCCAAGCTGCAAATGCAGCGATCGGTTCCGCGCCGGAGTTTTGCACAAAAAATGCCCCAATTTTTCAGGACTTTGGATTTGGAACGAATCTCTTGATTTACGCTCAAACCCATTGTGGGATTAATGCGTAATACCCGCCTTTGACCAGAAGCAACCGCACACGGTTGCATAATAATATAGGGTAAATACGTATTGAATATATGGTTTTAATAGCACCTAGTTGTCCTGCGGCAGGTATCGATGAATCGTGGGGGCTAGGCCATGACTTGCGAGCCAACAATTCATGTCATTGACGACGATCCGGCGATTCTCGCCTCCTTAGGCCTGTTATTGACGGCGGAAGGTTACGCGGTTCACACGCATCAATCGGCTCAAATATTCCTCGACGCGATCCGACAAAGCGATTCCGGTTGCGTGGTGACGGACATAGATATGCCGGAAATAAACGGACTCGATCTCTTGGCGGAGATGAAGGAGCGGCGTGTCTCTATGCCGGTCATCATCATGACCGGACAGGGGAATGCTCAACTCGTGGTCGCGGCCATGATCCATGGAGCATTCGATTTTTTCCGGAAGCCGTTCAACGCTGACGTTTTGCTCGCTTCCATTCGCCGAGCATTGATGTGCGGGGACGAGAGCAAAAACGAGTTCTTTTCAGCTTAGGCTTTCCTTGGGCGAAGTCGCATAAGCGCCAGTTTTGAACCTGCCCGCGCCTTCCGGGACGGATTCGCGGAACCGCGTTAAATTGATCGCGGTCAACGTCCGTCCGCCCTCGCGAGCACGAGGGTCAAAAAGCGCGATTTCGCTTTGGATTAAACCGGAAAGACTCCAGTTCCACTTATTTCGTCGTGCTTTTCTACGCAAAACCGGCGTCCATTTTTGCGAAAAAGCGCTCCATGGAGCAAGTTCGCGATTTTTCGATCCCCCGCCCACCCCTCACTTCCCCGCATAACTCACCCGCCACAGCGTTCCATTGCCGTCCTCGGTGAACAGCAGCGCGCCGTCGGGGGTTTGCGTCACGTCGACCGGGCGGCCCCAGACTTTGCTGTCGTCGATGACGAAGCCGGTGATGAAATCCTCGTAGACGCCGGTCGGATTGCCGTCCGAAAAGCGCAGGCGGATGATCTTGTAGCCCGCGAATTTCGAGCGGTTCCACGAGCCGTGCAGCGCGACGAAGGCNNTCCGGCCGCTCGCCCTTGTGGCGGGGGTCTTCGTGGGCGCCCATGTAATACCAGGGCCAGCCGTAGAAGGCGCCGGGGACGACCCGCGTCGCGTAATCGGGCGGCAGGTTGTCGCCAAGCATGTCGCGCTCGTTGACGGCGCACCACAGTTCGTCCGAGCCGGGGCGGATCGTCACGCCGGAGCAATTGCGCAGGCCCGAGGCGTAGACGCG
>PLZT01000065.1 GCA_003152255.1 Methylocystaceae bacterium
CCACAAAAATTGCAGAAGAGCCAGATATTTATGAACGCATTAATGGTGCCGTATTCAGCGTCCGCAAAGAGATGGGCGTATGTGCAAGGCGAGCGTTTGATCTTTGGTCCTACGGAAAGCTCTGGAGAGCTGCATAAGCTTATGCAAGACCGAGAGACGCGCCGAAATCGCGAACTACGTCATCTATCGAGAAGCCTTGAAGCAGTTTGTCGCGCTCGGCTTCGGCGTCACATTGATCAGCAACCCTGGCGGCGAGCGCGGCTATTCTGGGATTATTTTTCTGGTGCGCGGATAGACATAGTCGAGCGTGCAGGCCAGCAGCAATGCGCCGAGTCCGTGGGCGAAGGAAGCCGTTGTCAGAGACCGGTAAATTGTCTGGGGTGTCATGCAGCTCTGAGCAATGGTGGAATGGGCTGAAGGAAGCACGCGACAGGCGACCCCGACATTTGTGACTGCTCTCGAAGCCGCTGCCGTAGGTCGCCATTCATCATAGCGGCTCGGACCTGCAGCATGAGATGAGCGCCACTTTGCGACCAGCGCATTTGTTGCTTCTTGACCATCCGCTTTCTGACCAGAGAATTGACGGCGGATTCCGCCAAACTCGTCGCTATCCGTCGACCTGAACGGTACCTGGCGCCGTAGTCGACAATGGCGTTCCGGTTTGAGCGGATGTAGGTGAGCAGATGCTGACCCAGGCTGTGGAGCCGGGCGGCGGAAGGGTCGCCGTCGCGATGCAGGCGATCCATTTGCGTGACAATGCGATCGAGAGCGGAGATCGCCCGGTCACCCTGACCATGCCACAACTTCCATTTCAGCGCTTTTATTTCCTCGTCGATCATCGCGAGCATTCCAGGACGTGTTTGACGGCAGCTCACAACGTGATCGGCGATCTGCTGCATCGGTTGGATCTTCATAGCGATGTGGAACCAATCGATGATGTGCGTTATCGGCTTGGGCAATGCCTTTGGAAGCCGCTTCATGATCTCCGCGCCATCTGAAAGAATCGTGATCTCGCCCTGCCCGGAATATCCTTCTGCCTGAAGAGCTCGCAACGTTCGCACCCGCACTTCACGTTGCGAGGTGGTCGCAGTCACGAAATAATGGCCGGGCTGCGATCCTCGTCCTCCGCGTCCGCAGCGCGCCACGACAACTTCGAAGTTGCGCGCCGCCTTCGGATCGGCGCCTCGCACGTGGGCGGTGTCGATGCTGACAACGAGCTCCCGCAGCGAGTCACCAGGCATGCTGAATTCGAGTTGCTTGCGGTCATGCGCCACCGGCGGATTGTCCCACGCTTGCTGGAGCGATTTCTCTTCCAGGCGCTCGCCAACCGTCAGCGTTCGCTTGCGCACCGTCACGTGGCCCTCGGTCGGCTCAATAGGCAGGAACTCGGCCAATAGCTCCGCAGCCTTGCGATAGGGCATCATGCTCCCCAAGCGCGCGGTGAGCTACATTAATTCTGGCGTGGCCTGATCTGGACAAATCTCGTTGAGAACCGTGAACGCCATGCACGTGTGCGGAAGGCAGCGCTCGCAAAGCATCCATCGAGGATTCTTGACTTAGACGGTTCCGAACGCGGTCCGGAATTTCCGCTTCGTGTAGTCCTTGACGGGCCGAAAGCGCTTGCATTCAGGGCACACACGCCGAGCAAGAGCGTAGGTTGCCAGCTCTTGCTTCACGACGAGTTCTTGCAACATCTTCATGATCCGCTTGCCATCGTCAATCGACAGGCTGATTTCGCCGCATTTTAGCCGCTCAAACCCCTTCTCGATCCGCAACTGCGCCCGCTGGACTTCGCCACGTTCGTCGCGCCCCTCGATCATCACCGTCCATTCCATCGCCGCACCTCCAAGAGTCCGGCAATTTTCATACCCCCTTCCAACCCAAAGCTTCATAGCAGGCGGCACCCCAGACAATTTACCGCTCTCGACGAAATCCTATCAAAACGCGTGATCAAAAAACAGCAGATGCGATGGAACAGATGGACCGTTCAACCTTTCCTCGACGTGCGCGTCGCCGTCCTCAACAAAACGCTCTGCGGCTCGTTCAAGCGGCTATATCCAGATTTCCAAACAGACAATGATAATGATCCCGTCGCGATCGCAGCGTGATTGCCCCATTACTTTGCATGCACTCCTCCATTGGGCGGTCTCCGCAGGAGTGCGGGACGCTCTCGAAAACAGGACACCCGCCGAAAAAGAGCCGCGCAAGCGCAACACAAGAACGTCGCACGCGGCCTCATATGGCTGTTCAAGCGCGACCTACGCCGAATCCAGTTCTGTCTTCAACGCCTCATCGCCCCGCCACCGCTCTGGGCCGCATGGAAAAATGACGGCTGGTAAGCTGGGGTGTTCGCTAGAAATTGACACGCGCGGAACCGGCTCGCATAATGGCGAGCTAAGCAGGAGACTCTTGGGTCTTGCGTCAATGAAAGACAAAACCGTCGCCATTCTTGAAAGCCGCAAGGGCGATCACATTGCCAGTTTGGTCCGCAAGTTTGGAGGCACGCCGTTTTTGGCGCCCGCACTGACCGAAATCCCAGATGTCGATCCTGCACATATCCACGAGTTGATCCGTAACTGGAATTCCACGCCGCCTGAGATATTCATTTTCCAGACGGGTGTCGGGACGCGCGCATTTTTCGCCGCAACCGATTCGCTGGGGCTAACTGGCGCTCTGCTGCGGCTGATGGACGCAGCGCAGGTGATTGCACGCGGCCCCAAGCCGGCCACAGTACTGCGCTCGCGCAAGGTGCGCATCGATCGCGCCGCCAGCGACCCTTTCACGACGCACGAGGTGCTTGCCGAAATGCATGAGACCCCATTACGCGGCAAACGCGTCGTGGTACAGCGTTACGGCGAGACCAATCGCGAGTTACAGGCCGCGCTCGAAAGCGAAGGCGCGGAAGTAATCGAAATTGTGACCTATCGCTGGGCCTTGCCAGAGAACACGGCGCCGTTGCAAAGGCTGATCGACGCGCTTGGCCGCGATGAGATCGATCTTGTGGCGTTCACCAGCGCATCGCAGGCGAGCAACCTTTTCGCTGTCGCGCAATACGACGGCAAAGAGGCGTCGCTTAAACAGAGCCTTGTCCGAACGCTCGTTGCTTCGATCGGCCCGGTGTGCAGCGGCGCGCTCCGCAAGCTCGCCGTGAGGGTCGATATCGAAGCACAACCGCCGAAGCTCGGGCCGTTTATTGACGCGATCAACGCGGCGTTGTCCAACCCACAGCGCAATGGCGCGCGCGATGCGCCGCATGTGCGGTGAGAGCCTTAGGACGCATGAACGATGCAAGACTACGCAGCCTTCTGCCGGCATTGGTCGCTCGCTTGCTTTCGGCGTCGCCGCACGTATTCGAGCGCCTGTTGAACTGTAAACTTCGATGTTCCAACTAGCCCGTCTTATTCACCGAGGG
>PLZT01000088.1 GCA_003152255.1 Methylocystaceae bacterium
GGCGTATTCGCCGTCCGGGAGGCGGCGGAAATCACTGGCCGAGACGGATAGCCGATTGCTCGACGATCGGCGTTTCTTCCGGAAGGAGCACGATCTTTGCGTTGGCCATCTTCGTTCAGGGTATAATTGACTTTGTTTCGAATCAAAGTTGGTCGCTTGAACATGAACCGCGACACGATCTTCATCAGCCATGCAACGCCCGATGACAACGAGTTCGTGCGTTGGCTCGGAACACGGCTGACTGGACACGGATATAGAGTCTGGGCCGACCTTTTCGATCTGAAGGGCGGGACGCCATTTTGGACCACAATCGAGGACGCAATCCGGACCCGCGCCATAAAGGTGCTGTTCGTGGTGTCTCACAAAAGCGTGGACCCGAACCGATCCGGCGTGCGCAACGAGCTTTCAGTCGCCGACACGATCAAGAAGCTGATCAAGGACCCTGGCTTCATCATTCCCGTGAAGATCGACGACACGGGCTTTGGCGACCTTCCGATACAGATTCATCAATTGAACGCCATCGACTTCGCACAGGGTTGGGGAGCGAAGCTCCTTGAGCTTCTGAAGACGCTGGAAGACGCCCGCGTCCCTCAATCGAGGAATCCGAACGAAGGTTTCGAGATCTGGCGGAACGTCACGGCCCATGCTGCAACGCTCGTCGAATCCGCGTCGGAACGGGTGGTGTCGAACTTGATGCCCGTGGAGGGGTTGCCGAAGTCCATCGGCTTCTATGAATACGATGGCGACAAGGATAAGGTTGCTGCGGCCATTAGGAACACCGGGCTTCCCTTCGCGCCCTTCAATCGCCTTATCATTTCTTTCGCAGGCGCCGAAGCATTTCAGGAATCTCTGCCGCCGGCCTTCCGCTTGAAAGTGCGTGCGCACGTTCCTTTCGAGACCTTCCTCGCCGGCGGCGCGAAGGATGTCACCGCGCCTGCGGGTAACGACGCACGAAACATCGCGACATCGCTTCTTAGGCAGCACATCGAGCGTCACTTGGTGGCGCGGGGGCTCAAACGTTTCGAAACGGCCTCGTCTTCCTCGTTCTATTTCCCGTCCGGCTTGGCGCCCAACGACAAGATTTCCTTTGTCGCGGCCAGCGGCAGGAAAACCCCTAAAAATGTTGTCGGTCGCAGCGACAAATACAAGGTCAACTGGCACTTGGCCATGAAGGTGAACATCGTGCTGGGTCCGCCGGCACTCGTCCGGCTGAAGCCTTACATCTGCTTCTCCGAGGACGGCCAGAACGCGATCAATGATCCAAAACGAACCGCGCGCATTCGGAAGAGCTTTTGCCGGAATTGGTGGAACCCGCAATGGCGGCAGTTGCAGGAGGCGTTCTGCACGTTTCTCGCGAAGGAAAAGCCGTCGATTGAGATCGGTCTCGACGGCCAAGAGTCCTTGGTGTTGGCGAGTCGACCAATCGAGTTGGTCGCGGCACGCAGCATGCCGGACGATCTCAAGGTCGCCGACGAACCCGACGACCCGGTCGAGCCCGATGATGATCCCGATGACGATCTCGCCGAAGACGAGACGGAGGACGCCGAATGAGCGACTGGCGCCTTGTCCACATCGAAGAACCACGGCTCCAGTTCGGGTTCGGACAGATGGCCGAACATCCGAAGGACGGACTCCTGCTCTACGGGCCGCCATTGTCAAACTTGAATCCCGCCCGGATGGATGTCGGCGTCATAGGAACGACCGCAGGGATCGAACGCTACCGACGATGGGTGAGGTCGATCGGTTCCACGATTGCGCCACCTGACAAGGGGAAGCCGGAAAACAAGATGTTCTGGCCGGGGTTCGAGGCGGTGTTCGGCGCGCCTTGGCCGGAGAAGCCATACGCGAGCTGCTTGATCGACGGCGCGGAACTCAGCCGCCGCATCCGCATCGAAAACCGTCACGAAGCGATTGCGGAAGCGGCAAAGTTCTATGGCGACGCATTGCGTCGGCACCTCGACGACGAGGAAGCGCGCCCGAAACTCTGGTTCGCGATCCTGCCGGAAGAGGTGTTCCGTTACGGAAGGCCGAAATCTGTCGTGCCTAGGGAATTAAGGGAAAAGTCGTCGGCAACTGTGAACCGAAAATACGCCAAGTCCGTTATCGAGTTCGGTTCGCTTTTCGCGGAGGATGTCGAGGGAGCCGCGATCTACCGTTACGAGCTTAACTTCCACAATCAGCTTAAGGCACGCCTGCTCGACACCCGCCAAGTCATTCAGGTCGTTCGGGAGACGACGCTCACGCCCGATGACTTCGACGAAAAGAGCCGTCGGTCCTTGCAGCACCCCTCCGCAGTCGCTTGGAACCTGTCGACCACCGCCTTCTACAAGGCCGACGGGCGCCCTTGGCGCGTCGCCGACATTCGGGAAGGCGTCTGTTACGTGGGGCTGGTGTTCAAGCGCTTGGATAACGCGAGTGGCAGGGACAACGCCTGCTGCGGAGCCCAGATGTTTCTCGGGTCCGGCGAAGGCGTGGTCTTCAAGGGGGCTGTCGGCCCATGGCATTCACCCGCCGACAATTCCTTTCATCTTTCGAAGGCGAAGGCCGCCGAATTGATGGAGATGATCATCAAATCCTATACCGCGCAGCATGGCAGACCGCCGAGCGAGCTTTTCATTCACGGGAAGGTTCGGTTCGACAACGACGAATGGGCCGGTTTTTCCAGCACAGTGCCGCCCACGACGAAACTCGTCGGAGTCCAGATCAGGCGGCAGAACGAGGTCAAGCTGTTCCGTTACGGCAGCAGGCCAGTCCTGCGGGGGACGGCGGCCATCGTCTCGGAGCGCATGGCCTATCTTTGGACGGTCGGCTTTACCCCGCGCCTTGGAACCTACCCTGGTCGTGAGGTTCCTTCTCCGCTGACCGTGGACGTCGCGCGCGGCGATTGCCCGATTGAAACCGTTCTCAGCGATCTCATGGCGTTGACGAAGCTGAATTTTAACGGAGCCAACTTTTCCGACGGACTGCCGGTTACGTTGCGGTTCGCCGATCTTGTCGGTGAAATCCTGACCGCAGGACCGAACACGGAAACGGCGCCGCTGCCGTTCAAGTTCTACATCTGATTTCAGTGGTGCAGATGCTCGCTGTGGAGATCGGAAAGAATGCATAGCCGCATCATGGCGGCCTCCTCGAATTGGTGATCCTTGTCATCCAGTCGTTTCCGTGTCCAACTATGAATTGCACCAACGAGCTGAGAAGACCCAAATGGGCGGGGGTGAACGACAGGATACGGTGACCACAACGGTAGCACCGCCGCCCGCGCCCACACGCCTTTCCTTCGCTCGCTTGGCCGTTTCCATCCGCTTCTTGCTCGCCTTCTTGGCCGTCGCCGACACCGGCCTCGGGCCGACGGGCGGGGCGACGTCGTAGCGGGGAAACTTCTTGATCGCGACCCATTTGGCCTCGAGCGGCACGTCGCCGCCGTATTTCTCGCCCTCGGCTCTCGCGACGTGGCCCTTGATGGCGTCGCGGACCTCGGGATCGACGCCGACCTTGCGCGCGACATAGTTGAAGCGATGCCGCCAGCCGTGGTTCGGCTGGGCCTCCTCGTCGACGCCGATCGCATGCACCCAATCGGCGATCTTGCCGCCGATCTTATGGTTCTGCGGACGCCGGGACTTGCCGCCGCGCCGCCGGGCCGGATCGTAGAACAGCGGCCCCGCGCCCTTGCCGGCGAGGAATCTCCCGAAGAGCGTCGCTGCAAATTGAGTCTGGGTTTGGCGGGTTCGAACGCTTCGGCGCGGACCGCCATTACTTGTCGGCGGCCACCAGCGTGGGGGGCGTGCTGTCGCGCAGGAACTGGCCTGAATTCTGACGCGAAGTGCAAAGCCCGACGTCATTGAACCGGCTCGATCTTGCTCCCTTTAGCGCCGGCTGCGCCCCCAGAAATCCTGCGAAAGGCGGCGGGTTGGCTTGGGAGATCGAGCTTTTCGCTGGCGATCCAAGGCGCTAGATGGCGTTGCGCTTCGCGTCAGAATCTGCCTGGTTGATGACAAAGCCGTTGGCGCATGGATCACGACGCCGTCGAAACCGGCGGGGTGGGCTTTTCGCGTAGCATGACGGTAATGATCGACGATCTCGGGGTTTTCGGGCGTTGCGAGCGCGCGACCTGTCGCTTCCTTGTTCGCGCAACATTACTTCTGTGAATTTGCGGCACACCCCAGCGTCAAAACTGGCTGAACGACCATGCGTACAAAACAGGGTGAACTGCACGCAGGCGGCGCCGGCTCTTTGAATTATCGCCGTGTTAATGGGCGTGTCACGCGTGGCCGCGTGGCCCGCCGCAGCATTGTCCTATTTGAATGCTCCCGTGAATTCGGCCACGCGGTCACGCGTGACGCGCTGATCAAACCCATTGTCCAACTGGCGCCTGGGTTTCATAGCTTTGGTCCGCATGTCATTTGCCATCACCCAACGACTTGACGTTCCGACCGTGGCCGCGTAGCCACCCCAGAGGTTTCCGCGTCCGCACGAAATTGGCCACGTGGTTACGCGCGACACGCGGATCAATTCGATTGTCGAAGCGTCGATCTCGTTTTCTGGTATTCGTGTGCGTGTCATGCTGGATTGCTTGACGCGATTCACGTTCCGCCCGTAGCCGCGAAGCCAGCTCCAGCAGTTTTGATGTCCGCACGAAATTGGCCACGCGGCCACGCCCGACACGCTGTCCAATTGTCAATTACGTTTTCTGGTGTCCGTAGGCGTGTTTTCTCGATTGGTTGAGTGATCGACGTTCTGACCGCGTGCCCGCGTAGCCAGCTCCAGTGGCTTTGATGTTCGCACGAAATTGGCCACGCGGACACGCCGGACACGCTGATCAAACCCATTGTCCAATCGGCGATTGGTTTTATGGAATTCGTGTGCTTGTCGTTCTTGATTGCCCGTGGAGATTGACGTTCTGACCGCGTGCCCGCGTAGCCAGCTCCAGTGGCTTTGATGTTCGCACGAAATTGGCCACGCGGACACGCCGGACACGCACAATAATGGGGGAATCATTCAAAGACCTGCCCCGCGCTACGTGCAGTTCACTCTGTTTTTCTGATGGTGATTCGTCCTGTCTTTCGGGATAGCAGTTCAGTTGGCCTTGTTTTTTGGATCATGGCTGCCCGGTTGGGCCTGTTTTTTTGATAGTCGTTCACCCTGTTTCTGACGCAGGAGTGTTCGGCAAAATTACGGAAGGAATGTCGCACGAACAAAAGAGCTCTCTGCGCGAATGATCAGGCACGGTATATTGGCGAAGACAGCCCAAGCGCCTTGCTGCTCGCGCAGACGGATACGCAAGAGCTTACAATCCCTTATCGGATGTTCGAGGAAACAGTTCAGGGCGCCTCATTTTCAGGGCTTGCGCCAGCACGAGCGTCTTCATGTCTCCAACCTCGCCGGCGTCCATTAACTCAGCGAGCTTGCCGAGTTCGATCTCGACCACCGAAATATTCTCATGCTCGGTCGCAACTCCACCGCCCCTCGTAATACGATCAGTAGGCCGGTGCGCCGCGAGGTAAAGAGTCATTCGCTCGGTTGAAATGCCGGGCATGGTCCAAACGGTGGCGATGCACTCTAGCGAGCGCAGTTGAAGGCCAGCTTCTTCGAGCGCCTCGCGCTTCGCAGCCGTGATAGAGTCGGCATGTCTCCAACGTTGGCCCTCGACGCGTTCCGCAAGGCGCCGCTCATCGACGAATCACGGACCCTTCCGAGATAACATCGGCGCCTGCGGCAAGGCCATCCGAGAAAACCGACGGCGCCATGAACTCGCAATTGGATAGTTCGGCTCGCGGGTGGTGCGTCGGGCGATTTGCAGTTTGCTGGCCGCCTGCCGCCCGGCGACATTACGGCTGCACCCGAAGGGACAGCCGACATGCTAAAACGCTGGCCCAATGGCGGCCCATGACCCGAATGCGGCATTCCCAGAAATGTTATCGACTTGTTATATGGTCCCGGCACTGTTCAGAGGTTTCCCCGACTGGGCCTTTGTGCCTGATCGGAAAACTTGTCGCGGGCCGCGGAATTGGAGCGCGGCCCGTTCGTGCTGCCAGGACTTCATGAATCCGCTCGTCAGCGTCCTCGTCCCGACCCACGACCGCCCCGCCGAGCTGGCGCGGGCGATCGCCTCGGTGCGGGCGCAGGACGAGCCCGCATGGGAACTCCTCGTCGTCGACGATGGGAACGGTAGCGGCATCGAGCTCGTCGCGCGGCTCGGCGACCCACGCGTTGTCGCGTTCCCGAACGCTGGCCGCGATCAGGTCGACGCGCGCAACACGGCGATAGTGCGGGCGAGGGGGAGGCTGCTCGCCTGGCTCGACGATGACGACTGGTGGGACGACCCGGCCCATCTCTCGCTCGTCACCGCCGCCGCCGCGGTCGGGGAGTCGGTGCTCTTCCGGGGCGGCTGGCTCGTCGGGGGTGACGGCTTGCGCTCCGTCTTCGACTGGGATGTGACCGCCGAGTCGCTGCGTGCGAACAACGCCGTGCTGGCGAGCTCGATCGCCTATCCGCGCGCGGCGCACCGTCAGATAGTCAATCCGAACGATGGAATTGCCAAATTTTCTGTCATCAAGACGCACCTCTCCCGTGGATTCGTACGGAACGCGTGACAAATCGAATGCCTTACCGGAGCGTGTCTACGATTTTGAGACAGCTGGTTTTGGAATTTAAGCTTGGATTTCTTCGCGTTGAGATGGCGGGTTGATCCAGGCGGCGATAGGT
>PLZT01000383.1 GCA_003152255.1 Methylocystaceae bacterium
CCGAGGAAGGGAGATTCGGATAAGAACGCTTGGATCGCGTCGCCTTTGTCGCTGCCCCTTGGCATGATCTCGTAGACCATTTTGCCTTGAAGCACACGTAGATCGGAACGCTTCTCGACAACGCCATGAACAATGTCGCGACAACGCCGTTCAAGCTCCGGGCGCTGGCGATAATGCAACGCTATCGCTCCCGGCTTTCGTTCGATCGCCACGCCAACCTCATGGCCGATCGCCTTCTCAAGGTCGAAACTGATCGACGAAATATCGGCCGTGTCGCGCGAATGGATGATTCCTCTGGCGTCGCGACGCTCCAATCCATGCACGCCAGCGACAGGCAAGACGAGCGGGCGCAACAGCCTGTCGACGACAGCAATTTCACGACCCGAGACCACGGCTAGCGCGCGGCCGACCCTCTCCCACAGCATCTCCAGCAAGCGCACCGTGGAGCGGTCTACTTGAACCGAGTCGGGGTGAGCGACGAGCTCCGCGACGGTTCCGTCGAGGTCCAGGAAAATCGCATAGCGTTCGATGTCGTCGATGTTGGGCAGCATAACCTCCGTCCTCGAGCCTTGGTCGCCTACATCCCGGAGATGCGGTTGCCCGCGGCTTGGTTTCCGCTGTCCAACTCCCTCCGGCGCCTTTGAGCGCTTGAGCGCGTTGGCCAGAACTCAAGCAGAGAAATTGGAGCGCGAAGCACGAATTTCAACCCGCGCCGAAGAATCGGACTGATCGATTACAAGCAGTTGGTTCAGTGGCGTTCGCGCCTTCACTCCCCTCACTTCGCCGTGGGAGAAATCGTCACCAGCGCGATTTTGTCGACGCCGCTGCAGGCGAGCGCCAGCCCCCCGGCGGGCGTCGCGACCATGTTGCGCACGACGCCGCCGCCAGATGGGATCGGCCATTGCTCGAAGCTCTTGGTCTTCGGATCGAAGCGCACGAGCATGTTTTGCTCGGCGCCGGTCTCCGCGTACCAAATGTCGTCGCCGAGCACGGCGATCGCATAGGGGCCCGATTGCGCGCCGCCGGGCGAAAGCCAATCGACGACTTCGCCGTTTCGCGGGTCTAGCCGACCGAGCCGGCCGCGCGTGAAATCCGTGTACCAGATGTAGCCATCGCTCGTCGCGGCGATGCGGCGCGGCCGCGCGTCTTCGCTTGGCAGCACGAACTCCTCGATGCGTCGCGTCGCCGGATCGACGCGCGCGATCTTATTCGCGTCGAATTCGGCGACATAGAGCGCGCCGTCCGCGCCAAATACGAGGCCGTAAGGCGCCGAGTCCTTCGTCGGCGGGGAAAGCAAGGCGATCTCGCCGGTCGAAGGATCGAGACGTCCAATCAGATTGGCGGCTTGCGCGGTGAACCACAGCACGCCGTTCTTGTCGAAGATCGGCGTGTGAGGATCGATGCGCCCCGCGCTTTTCGGAATATACTCTCGCACCTCGCCGCTCGCGGGATCGAGCTTGCCGATGTAGCCCTTCGCTTGCGCCGTGAACCATATGGCTCCGGACTTGTCCGCGACGAGGCCATGCGGGCCGGAATCTGGCTCCTTTAAAGGAAATTCTCGCACCTGCCCGGTGGCGGGATCGAGCCGCCCGAGCAGATTGGCTTTCTGGCCGGTGTACCAAATCGCTCCGTCGGGCGTCGCCAACGGATCGTGCGGATGCGTGCCGCGCGTCGGCGTCGGCCATTCGCGAATATCGACGCGCGGCGCCGTCGTCTGGTCTTTGACCTCGATCGCGCCGGGCGTCGCGGCGCAATGGGCGCAAGCCTCGAACGCAAAAGCATGGCGGGCGCTCGCGTCGTAAAGCGAAAGCAGCGCCGCGGCGCCGGCGATGGCCGCGGTCGGCCAGAGCGAGCGAGAACGATCGACCTTCATTGCGTTGCTCCAAGGGTTGTTCGCGCGGCAAATAGGTTTTCCCCGCCGCCGTTCAACGCGGCGCCGACGGGCGGACGTGGAAACCCTAGTTCGGCAATCTAACACAGGGCGCGGCCCCGCCAACGAAATTGTGCGCGAGTCCATCCTCGGAGTTGGCGGCGCGGGATTTTGGTTATCGGCTCCGTTGCGTTAAGTTCTGTCGTCATTCCTTCGTCCGCTCTAGAAAGCCTGTCGCTCGCGCATGACCNNGACGGCTGTTCCTGGAACGGGTGCACATTCTGCGAAATGTACACCGCCCCGCAAAAGCGCTTCCGCCCTCGTGGCGAGCAAGAGGTGTTCGAGAGCATCCGACGTTGCGGCGAACAGTTTGGCAAAGGCCTCAAGCGTGTTTTCCTGGCCGACGGCGACGCCATGACGCTCTCCACCCGTCGCCTCGCGGCCGTGCTTGAGGCGATCCACCGCGATCTGCCCGGCGTGCGGCGGGTGTCGAGTTATTGCCTGCCGCGCAATTTGCGCAAGAAATCGGCGGCGGAGCTTCGCGAGTTGGCGGAACTCGGTCTGTCGCTCGTCTATGTGGGGGCCGAATCCGGCGACGACGAAGTGCTGGCGCGGGTCAACAAGGGGGAAACCTTCGCGACGACGCGCGAGGCGCTCGAAAAGTTGCAAGAGGCGGGGATCAAACGCTCGGTGATGATCCTCAACGGCCTCGGCGGCCAGACGCTGTCGCGACAGCATGCGCTGAACTCGGCAGCGCTGATCAACGCCGCGCAACCCGAATTTCTCGCCACGCTTGTCGTGAGCTTTCCACAAGGCGAGGCGCGGCTGCGCGGAAATTTCCCAAGTTGGGAGCCGCTTGGCGTGCTGGGCTTGATGCAGGAAATGGAGTTGTTCATTTCCAATTTGGAGTTGAAACGGACCGTATTCCGCAGCGATCACGCCTCGAACTGGCTGATCCTGAAAGGGACGCTCGGAGCGGATAAGCCGCGGCTGCTGCAAGAACTGCGAGCGGCCATCGCCGCGCCAGAAATGGCTCCATTGAGGCCAGCCTGGGCGCGCGGTCTGTAAATTTAGGCGACTGGCGTTTTGCTCTCGCGCGATCCCCCCG
>PLZT01000598.1:0-3738 GCA_003152255.1 Methylocystaceae bacterium
TGGTGGCTGCTACATAAGACCGCAAGCTTGGCTCGCGATCGTCGTGCGCCGGGCAGCACGCCGACCAGCCGCCGCCCGCTTTCCGGCCGCCAAGGGTTTTGGCGATGAACTCAGCGTTCATGGCGCGCCTTTCCGCCCGTTGAGCAGACATCCGAGGCTGCCTTGCCAGTTACGCGAGACGTATGCACCGGCGTCACCGCAACGGCCTTCACCGTGGCCTCAAATCCAATCTTTGCGACCTTGGCAATGCCGTCAAAATCGCGAAGCATGGCTTCGAGGATGCTCGGAGTGATCTGAAGCCGACGCAAGTCGAGCAGCGTAAGCACGATTTCCTGAGCGATCGTCGCGAGTGACAGTTGGTCCAGACGCCCATTAACGGCGCGCAGCGGCAGCGGCTGATCAGGATCGGTGACGTGTGCGCCGGCCTTTTTGCGATTGATCCTGATCATTGGATGCCTCCCAACAGAAAGGCTTCGAGATCAGCGCGCAGGATCAGGCGGCGCTTTCCGATTTTGACGGAACGCAGCGCGCCGTCTTTCATCGCCCTGTATAGGGATGCGCGGCTCAACCCGCTGAAAATGGTGGCGTCGTTTACGCGAAGGGCGTGGCGCTCTTGTTTTGGAACATCTGGTTTGTTGGTGAGCATCGGGCATCTCCAATTGCTTGCTTCAATTGCTTGGTGATGCCCTGCATATTCAGCATTATTTCACATTCGTCAGCAACATTTCGGTCCAAAGAAATCACGAATTACTTTGGACTCGCGGAGTCGGAGATCGCCTCGCGGAGCCGCTTGGGCATGTCCTCGAGGAGGCGTTGGGCCATTTCCTCAAGGAATCCCTGAATCAATTGCTCGCTCAGAGTCGCGGAAATTTCGGTTTTCAGCAGGCCCGGCGTGTATTTTCTGAGCCAATCGGTCATCTGCGTGCTGAGCTCGCCGGTCGCTTCCTCGATGAATCCTTGAGCAACTCTGGCGCTCATCCGCCCCGCAGCATCCTGTGCCTGACATTGCGCTCCCCTTCGCGAATCCTCCTCGATTTCTGAGGCATCGCGAGAATTATTGAGGTCCTCTGAGAATTTTTCCTCCATCGCTTGGCGTTCTTCGACCTGGGCTTCGGTTTCCGTTCCTTCGAAGAACTCACATGAACGAGGAGAAATGGCAGGGTTTTTCCATCTTTTATATTCTTCTATGAGCGCAGACCTTTTCATCTGCCGATTGCGAGGTGGTTCGCTAGCCCAAGTTATCCCCTTTGCAATCGCTACTTTGAAACCGTTCGTTTTTTCGAAGCCACTATTTTTGCCTCGGTATCGCATGAGAGCGGCTACGTACTCGGCCGCTTCCATCCGAACAGCGTCAAATATCATCCCGAGGTCGCCCTGGGGTTGTCCCCTCTTCTGTTTGATGACCAATCGAAATCTGGAGTCGACCCCTTCATCGAGCGCATCAGCCAACCTTTTGCGGATTGGTATTGACAGAACCGGTCCGGCGCGTAATTCACGCAAGACCTGCTCGATGAAGCGCTTGGCGCTCTGCAATCCTTGTGAATCCGACTGTGGCTTCTTTTGCGATTTTGTAGAGGGCTGCTTCTGAGATTGCATATCCGACCTGCGTTCGTAGGAAACACAAGGCTATGGCATTGTATGATTCGGGACGATAGGCGAATCCGGGCATCGGTGCGCTGTAGTCGTCCGCCGCTTGGTCGGGTCCCAACCGCCTGTTCCTAGCGTGTCGTCGTCCTGTTGCACCGCCCAGCATTGCGTCTGTCTACTGGGGCAAACCGGCCATGCAGCCCGCGTCCCGGCATAGCTGGGTTTGACCCTAAGCCGCCATCCACACCGCCCCCGGCCAGGCTGCAAAATCAGCGATCAATTCCGCACCGGAGTCTCGCGCATTCAATTGGGGGATCAGTGTGGCTTCAAGAGTTTTGAGCTCTTCTCAGAAGCAAGCGAGGCATAATTCCTGGAATGCTTCGACTGATGATGCGGTTGATCGGGGCGGCGCGAATTGCTGAGCGCTTTTGATGCGCCGCCAAGTTCCCCCCTATCCAGCTGGTCCAGCAGTTCGGAAAACCGATCCGGAAGCCGCTCGCGGAGGACCCCATCATAGATGGCTCGCAGCCCGTCTCCAATTTCGTCCGCGATTTCGTTACGGCGGCGTGACAATTTTGAACTCATTTCCACGCCCCCGACCCGTCAATACTTTACGGTCCGAGGTTGGGTCAGGCGTGCGGCTGGAATGTGGAATGTTCCTGATGGAATAGTGGCGGACATCGGTTTCTGAAAGGCTGTGGTTAATTTGCAACAGTAGCCTAGACCGCACAAGGAAGGGGGACATGAACTGACCGCAATATAACCGCGCGGCCATAAGCCTGTCTGGAACTTCTAGGATGAGAACATGAAAAAGGCGGGCGCGAGCCAAGGCTGCGGATTTTTAATCGATTTTCGCGCTTGAGTCGGGACTCTGCCTTGGAACAAAATAGGAACATAAATTGAGGGCACAGCCTTGGTTAACCGAAAGAATCCGGACCGACTCGAAAACCCAGGGCCAATGATCGGCGAAATGAGGCGCTGTCGCGACGTGGCTATTCGAGCGGCGAGCGCGGTTAAGTCTCATGGAGTCATCTACCATGCTTTACAGATGGTTGTGGTTGCGATCGATGGAGCAGCCCACGTCGTCACGGGACAGCCCTACTATTTTTCCGAGGGCGGCACCGGACCCAGCGAGTCCGAGCGGGCCCGGACCGAACGCCAAGCCGCCTTTGAGCGTGGCGAGCGGGAATTATAGGAGATTCACGATGGCGCAAGTGACCTATTACGTGGCTTTGCCGTTCCGACATATCGACGGCGAGCTAACCGCCGGCGAACCCCAGGAGTGTCGCGACGCATTCAAGGCTCGTTCAGTCGCGGCAATTCTGGCCAGCGATCCGAACAACTGCGGGGCCGTGGCGTTCTCTCGGACCGGGGACGCGGCGCTTGGGGAATTCGACGACGCCGTAATTATCGCACGGCTGGGTGAGGTCGATGACACGCTGACGCAATGACCGAAACGGCATTTGTAATGATGCAACAGCGCGGCGGGAGATGGGCTTTTTGCAATTTGCGAACCGCGCCAAATAGCGATCAAAAAACCGCGCCACTTATCGATCAAAGTCACACCTTTATTCGTCGGGCGTTTGAGGCTCGCAAGCGTAGCTTAAGGCGCTGCAAAGATCAGCCACAATTATGGCTTCTGGATAAAGCTAAATCCCTCAAGGCTGAGGGTGAGCTCTCTCACGGCGCGGATTTTTGCGCTTGGGTCCCGATTTTGAAAAGGTTTGCGGATGACAGGTTGTTACGAAATATCTGCACAAAGCGCGCATCCAACGCTGATTGCCGCGCGTAGTCGCTCACCCGAATTCGAACAGAGGACACACACATGAACGCGCCTCTTGAAAATCGAGACTTGGTGGCTGGGGTTGAGGAGTTCGGAAAGCACTCGCTCCATGAAGGCGTTACAACGCAAAGCAAAGATGATCCTATCGCCCAACTTGCGCGTCTCCTCGCCCAGCGAGAGGGTTCTTGTGACCCTGTTGTCGAACCGCAAAGCCCGCTTTCATTAAAGGCGGGGAGAAAAGGCGAGGGTTCGTGGGATCGCGACAGCCTTGACAAGTTTGAGGCCCTTCTGCGGAGCGATTGTGCGGCGATCGAAACCGAGGTGAAGGATGCGCGGCCACGCACGACCAAGGCGGCGTCATGGAAAGC
>PLZT01000598.1:3745-8436 GCA_003152255.1 Methylocystaceae bacterium
CTACGTCAGAGTGGGGGTCATTATCGTCGGACTTGCGGGCCTTGGCGCGGGCATAGCTTTTTGGAACAATGCTTCCAGCCTACACGGCGCCTCGGCGATCAAGCCCGAGACTGAATTGACCAAACGGCTGTCACTGGGCACGACCAAGGTCGACACCCCGGCACAGGACGCCGCCAAGGTCGACCGGTCGCCCGCCACGCCCGCTGGCGATCTCGAACGATCTGTTGGCGCATCGCAGCCGCAGGCTCAGACGTCATCGACAATTGCCCCGCGCGGCGAAGGCGAGCTTGCGAACCAGACGGCTAGCGCTCCGGTCCCTCCGACCGCAACCCAATTGCAGGCAGAACCCGTCGGCATAACGGCCTCGCCCGAGCCTAAGAAAGCGGAGACTTTCTTAACGGCTCCCCTCACTGGCGCTTTTCATCCCTCTGACATGCCGCCGCGAGCTACGGCAACCTTCTTGTCACCGCAGAGCCCTGCCGCTGTGGCGCCACCGTCGACGCCGAAAACAGCAGCACGAACACCGAAGACCGCAAAACCTTCCGTCGCAGCCAAATTGAACAATCGCAGCCATCCGGAACAAATTGTAAAACCGCCCAAGACGACCGCTCCGGAAACTGTCGCCAAACCTGATTCAACACACCCTCCCATTGCCGAGACTGAAGCGCCGGCGCCTAAGCCCGCTGCTTCTCCCGAATCCGATGAGCCGTCCACATCCTTAAAAGACGGGCAAGAGGCTGTGGATTCACTCCCCGAGGTCCTGAAGAATTGGGTAGGAATGGATGCAGCTTCGCAACCTTGATCCTGCTTGCGCTGTCGCCATTGGCGATGCGTTGGGCGTCATGATGCCACTTTCAAATGGTTAAGGTAACGGGTATCCGGCGCACCCTTCGGCTCTTGGCCGACATAGGTCGCGGCCTGTAATAGACGCAGCCGCGATAGTCACCCCCTCGGAATGAGTGTGGGCAGCTGGCGCGAACCCGCAGCGCGACAATGCATTTATCGCGGCGGCTACCTGAGGACGAGCGGACTCGTCAGAACAAAGCCAAATGACGCAGGTTGACCCGAAGCGGACATCCGCCATCCCCAAATTGCTCGGTTGGTCGTTGATCGCCGCGAACGTCGTCAGTCACGGGCGCTATGTCGCGTTCTAGATGGCTGAAGCCGCCAGTCCTCCAAACCTGTTCGCCGACACACTGCGGATGATTGCGGAGCTGCGACCGCCGCCCTTGACGTCCACGGCGTAGAGCGTTCGCATGTCATGATTTCGAGCCAAACGACGGGAGAGGTGCATCCAAATGGCAAGCAGTTCGTCCAAATCCCTGGACGGAACGCCGGTTGCGGCTGCTCCCCCGTCATCATGCGGCTCTGTGGAGCTTTCCGCCGCGGCTAGGCCTTGTCGAAAACGCGGGATTGGAGGAAACCTCCGCTCGGATCGGGAACCATCTGGCGAATCCCGGATCCGAAGACCAAGCCGACGACGCTTTGCGCGAGTGGACCGTCTCGCCTCGCCTGAAGAAGGCCAGGGTCGGCGATGACGAACCGACGCTTATCCTTCGCCGCCAACGCCGTGCCTCTTCAGCTTCACGCCCTCGCCCCGGTTTAGGGCGATACCGGCCTATGACAGTCATGGTCATGGTCATGGTCACCATCCATGCAATGAGGGCCATGGTGGCGATCCTCATCGTGATTTTCGGCAAATTTCTTGGTCTGTTCTATCTTGAAGCGCTCCTCGTTGAAGCGCTCCTCGGGACCGTTTATGTCCCTTAAAGCGTCGCGGGCACCATCCCTAGCGTCGCGGGCACCATATGTTTCCTGCGCGGACACTGGCGCTGAATAGGCGATCCCTATCGCCACAGCGGCGGCGAAGGACGAAAAAATGAAGAACTTATGTCGGGCCATGGCTGAAACTCCTTATCCGATCCGTGCGTTTGATCGTCACTTGATTGCAATTGCAGCGTAGCCGCGCTGGGCGCTAGAACGGCTGCTCCCCGGGAAGGAAGCCATAAGATTGTGGCCCTGTTACGGCAACATAAGAGGAACTTCGTGGGAAGGTCCGCTGATGGCGCGTCGCTGCCGTGCGGCATTGTTCCTGTCACGGAGGCTATTTGATTACCAACGGACTCATGGGAGGAGACTCGATAATCTTCGATTCCGGGTTCGGCTCGCAGAACGCCGCCCAGGCCGTCATTAACTCCCGCCTCTGTTCGAGAATGTCCGTGCGGCGATAGGCGCGCTCGATCGCGTTGCCGATAGCATGACCCATGGCCTGCTCGATCACTGAATGGGGAAACCGACCTATTTCCTCGGCCCACACTCGAAACGTCGCGCGAAAGCCATGCGGGACGATCGGCTTGTTTTGATAGGGGTCTACCCATTTGCTGCCCTCCGGCGCGACGGAGTTCATCCGACGGATGACGGTCAGCATCGCCATGTTGGAGAATGGCTTGCCAGCCGCTTGGCCGGGAAAGACGTAATTTGAGGACACGGCTGCTTTCATCTCGTTTATGATTTCGAGCGCGCGAGGAGCCAACGGAACGCGAAACGGATCGGTCCGGTGCTTGCCGTCTTTCAGCTTGCTCAGCGGGATGGTCCAAAGGGCCGCATTCAGATCGAACTCGCTCCACTCAGCCTTCAAGGCGGAGTCGGTGCGGACATTGGTCAGAATCAGAAACTCCAGCACCCGCGCCGCGATAGCCTCGCGCGCCCGAAGGGCCGCCATGAACTCAGCAACCCTTGTGTAAGGCAAGGAGGGATGCCGGCCCCGCGTCAGTTCCTTCGGTTTCGCGAACCCTTGCGCCTTCAAGTCCGCCCAATTGGCCGGGTTTTCCAGCATCAGGACGCCGTGCTCGGCTTTAAGGATGACGCGGGCTCGATCGAAGACCCGGCGGATCGCGGGGTGAAGTTTCCGGGCGACCTCCGGTTTCGATTCCCAAACAGGTCTCAGAAGCGCCGCCACATCGAGCGTGGTGATCTCGTTCACCGGGCGTTCGAGCAGCGGCCCGCAATAGACCGGCCCGAGGTGCCGAGCCCATTGGTATTTCACCTTGGCGTTCGTCGATTGGGCTTGGGCGTCGGCTATGACGAGGGCCGCGACATCGGCAAATGTCGGGAGGGTCTTGCGCGCCTGAGCCTCGTTTTTGCGCGCGGCCTCGCGAGCTTCGATCGGGTCTTTGCCTCCGGCGATGACCCTGCGTGCCTCGAAGGCCGCGTTACGCGCTTCCGCGAGCGAAACCTCGGGAAAGCTCCCCAATCCCATTTCACGGGCGCGGCCCGCGAGCATGAAGCGCAGCCCCCATTTGCGGGCTCCGGACGCCGTTACGACGAGCTGTAAACCCTCGCCGTCGCCGTGCTTTCCGGGCTTCGCGGTCTCTACCTTGCGGTTCGTGAGTTTGCCCATACCGTCCCGCCATTAGCCCACAAATCAGCCCACAACTTTGTGTGGGATTATAGCGGTCATCGTGAGACAAGCAAGGACGCATTATCGACTATTGCATTGAATATTAATTGATTAAAGACACGATCGGAGACGATATGGACCAATGGTCTAGTGCCGGCCAGGGGCACCAAGTAAAAAAATAAGCCATTGTTTTTGCTATTATTTTTCCGCCAGCGCCCGCACCTGATTAGCCGGTGCGGGAATAGATGTTCCGGTTTCGGGCTTCTCCATCTTGCTAATCGCCTGTTGCGCGAGACGCGTCCGATCCGCCGTTCGCGTGTAGAGCGGTGCCATACGTCCGCCGCTCCATCCGAAGATCGCCTCTAGCTCCGCGACAGTCGCGCCGTTGTTTGCCGCACGCGTCGCGCCGAGTTTGCGCAACCCATGAGCCGAGCCGGGAACGCCGGCGGCTTTGCAGGCGTCCTTAAACCAGTTCCCGAAACCTTCCTTGACCATCGGCTTTCCGGTGTTAGTTGCGATGAAAGCAAGATCGCCGATCTTGGTTGCGGCGATGATCTCAGCCAAAACCGGCAAGATCGGAATGGCGACTTGCGTTCCGGTCTTCTCGGTTCGAAGCATGATGACGCCGTTGCGGACATGCTGGCGTCCCAGCTGAGCGGCGTCGCCGCGCCGCAAACCGGTGTAGAGCAATATCGCGAGCGCCAGGCGCTCGCGCGTTCCGATAGGCCATCGCGCCTCAAAGCGTTCGACCTCCTCCTCGCTCCACGCGTGAAAACCTTCCGTCGGCCGCGTCATACCCTTAACGCCCTCGGTCGGGTCCGACTTAACGAAGCCGGCGTCGGCCGCCCAGCGGAACAAACCGCGCATGGCTTTCAAAAAGTCGTTAGCGGCGAAGGGCGTCTCTTTACGGCGATCTCGCCCCGCGGCAATTGTCTTCCGGTCGATCGAGGCAAACGGTTCATCGCCGGCGCTTTCGTTGACGTGACGAAAAATATTCTCTCTCGCGCGGCGCGTTGCCATGGAAAGCTGTGCCCATGCGGCGCTGTCCCTGTAGCGTGCAACCAGCCAATTAAGCGTTCCCGTCTTCGCGCCGGCCCTTTTGGGCGTCGGCGTCGCCGCGCCGGCAATCGCCGCGTGGTATGCCGCCATGAACTCGGGCGTTCCGAACTCTTCCTTTATGCGGTGGCGCGGCCCCTTCCCTATGCGCACATACCAAGTCATCGCGCCGTGGCGCGTGCGCTCGCGATGGAGGTGCGGAGGGCGCGGTCTAGACCGTATGTTCGCCGTATGC